>JAZNDB010000192.1:0-6533 GCA_045587845.1 Faecousia sp. | reverse complement strand
ACTTGACTACTTTTGGAAACACGCAAAGGCGGTAAGAACCGAACCATTCTTCCTGCCCCTATCGTTATGGATGCTCTCCGCATGCAACTGGAGCGGCAACAGAAGGAACAGGAGCAGGCAGGAAAAATGTGGGATAACCAGTTCAATTTGGTGTTCACCGATGCTTTGGGAAAATATCTTGTCCGCCGCACAGTGGTCAAGCACTTCAAAAAGATTTCTCAAAGAGCCGGTATTTCTGATGATGCCCGTTTCCACGATCTGCGCCACAGCTTCGCTGTTTCCTCGCTGTATGCCGGTGATGACATCAAAACCGTGCAGGCAAATTTAGGCCACGCAACCGCCCAATTCACTCTGGATGTGTACGGCCACGTGACCCAAAAGATGCGCCAGGAAAGCGCAAATCGGATGCAAAAATTCTACGAACAATTAAGTTCTGAAAACGCCCAATAAGGGGAAAATAAGGGGAAACTCGTTTCCCTGTACCCGTTTTCGAAACAAATAACCACAAAAAGTTCGGAAAATAAAAGAAAACAGTCAGTAATCGTAAGATTTACTGACTGTTTCTTGGCAGGGGCACAAGGACTTGAACCCTGAGCCTACGGTTTTGGAGACCGCCGCTCTACCAATTGAGCTATACCCCTATTTATGATAAACGGCTGAAGCCGTTTTTTCTTTGGTGGGCCCTCAGGGATTCGAACCCGGGACTATCCGGTTATGAGCCGGAGGCTCTAACCAACTGAGCTAAGGGCCCGTAAACAAAAAGTGCCTGAGCACCATCGCCGGGTTATTATATCACTGCCCTTTCATAATGTCAAGGCTTTTCTAATGCTTGTCGCAATTTTTCCAATGCGCGTTTTTCTATGCGGGATACGTAACTTCGGCTAATTCCCACAATTTTTGCCACCTCCCGCTGTCGTTGGGGTTTTCCATCTTGCAACCCATAACGTAGAGTAATCACCTGTCGTTCCTGCTCTGTCAAGCAGGTATCCACCAGGATCCGCACCTGTTGCAGTTGTTCCCGATTACTGAGGCGTTCCGATAAATCTTCATCCTCGCCTACCACATCCATCAAAGAAAGCGCCGTTCCGTCATTCCCTGTTTCGATATAGTCGGACAAGGACACATCGTGGCTGCTCTTTCGTTGGGCGCGGAAGTGCATTAAAATTTCGTTCTCTACGCAGCGAGCAGCATAGGTGGCCAGCCTTGCCCCTTTATCCGGATCAAAGGTTGTAATGCCTTTAATAAGTCCGATTGTACCAATGGAAATCAAATCCTCCTGGTCGGCAGCTTGCGCATAATACTTTTTCATAACGTGGGCCACCAGGCGTAAATTTCGTTCAATGAGAATATTGCGCGCTTCTAAATCTCCTTGAGAGGAAAGTTTCAGGTAGTAGGCCTCCTCCTGGGGTGTTAACGGTTTGGGAAAACTGCCTGCGGATAATTGCAGCGAGCAAAGCAATCCGCTAAGTATAAACCACACAGCGGCGTACATCGCCTCACCTCCATAGTGAAGGATATTCGGCCCTGCCCGTCCTTTTTACTGCTTATTTTTACAGGCCGTAAGCGCCTGTGATTGGATCCTGAAAGAATGGAATATGCGGCGGAACAAATGTAAAAACAGTAAACAAAATTACAAACACACAAAGCAATACAATTCCAGCCCACTCCCCTGTTCGCCCTGCAAAATTGCTTTGGAACAGTTTGGTCTCTAACCAGAAAACCATTGCTGCTGCAAGAAAGAAAATCGTGACATTAAACCAATCGGCATTTATGCCCAGTATGCCTGTATAGGTGTAGTACACCACAGGAATAAATATGAGACCGAAAAGAATCCCCATTGCTTTCACACACCAGAAGTTATGGGTTTCCCTACCCCAGCAGTAATACTCCACCAATGCAAAAAACGCCATAGGGTAAAACAGTAATTTCAGATGCTCCCAAATGGACTCGTTGACTGCAGAAAACAGTGCTACTACTATATTCCCATCGGTCCAATCAAAGAGAAAATGCAGAAGTGTCCCCGCCACGCCTGTAAACAC
The DNA here is from genome assembly GCA_045587845.1 of Faecousia sp. Classification (GTDB taxonomy): domain Bacteria; phylum Bacillota; class Clostridia; order Oscillospirales; family Oscillospiraceae; genus Faecousia. The sequence goes on along the minus strand of JAZNDB010000192.1, from coordinate 4,494 downwards.
AAATCCTGCTATTTGCCAGCCGGTCACTGCCTTTTTCATACAACCACTCCTTGTCTGTTATATAGACAAGTATATTCTGTATGCTCTGCAAATACGCTAAAAACCTCCCGATTCAGCCGAACCGGGAGGTTTTAACTTATTTATACTCTTGCGTGACCCTGGGCGCAGATCACATCTACAACCTGATCCACACATTCCTGGCAAAGGGCCTTGCTGGGCGATTCCACCATCACACGAATCACCGGCTCTGTGCCGGATTCGCGGACCAGAATCCGTCCGGTATCACCCAATTTTTCCGCCACGGCACTCACTGCCGCCTGCACTACCGGATCGTTCTGTGCCTCCGGTTTGGATTTTACCTTCACATTTTTCAGCACCTGGGGATAAATGGTGAGGCCCTCACATAGTTGGCTGAAGGTTTTCTTCCGGGCAGTCATCACTTCCATCAGCTTGAGGCTGGTGAGAATGCCGTCTCCGGTGGTGGCGTACTTGGAGATGATGATATGGCCGGATTGTTCACCGCCCAAGCGGCAGCCGTTTTCCGCCATATACTCATAAACGTACTTATCGCCTACTGCGGTTTTGGCATAGCCGATGCCCTTCTCATCAAATGCCTTATACAGACCGAAATTGGACATCACTGTGGTCACTACGGTGTTGTTATCCAACTGCCCACGGTCCTTCATATACTGACCTAAAATATAGAGGATATGGTCACCGGTGACAACCTGCCCTTTTTCGTCCACGCACAGGCAGCGGTCTGCATCTCCATCGTAGGCAAAGCCTACGTCCAGACCGTTCTCCACCACAAACTTTTGCAGCACTTCGATATGGGTAGAGCCGGCATCCCGATTGATATTGGTGCCGTTGGGCTCAGCATTGATCACGTAGGTCTTTGCGCCCAATGCATCGAACACAGATTTGGCAATGTTCCAGGATGCGCCGTTTGCGCAGTCAAGGCCCACTTTCACGCCCCTGAAAGAGAACAGGCCCAGAGAAATCAGATAGCCGATATAGCGGTTACGGCCGGATATATAGTCCACGGTACAGCCAACCTTCTCCTTTTGGCCATAGGGCAGTTCTGTCCACTTCTGACCAAACAGTTCCAGCTCGCCATCCAAATAGGCTTCCACCAGCGTAATGGTTTCTTCCTCCATTTTTTCACCGTTGCGGTTGAGCAGTTTGATACCGTTGTCGTAATAGGGATTGTGGCTGGCGGAAATCATAATGCCACAATCAAAATCGTCCACTTTGGTCACATAGGCCACAGAGGGTGTGGTGGTTACGTGGAGCATATAGGCATCTGCGCCGGAAGCGGTTAAGCCCGCCACCAGAGAATATTCAAACATATAGCTGCTACGGCGGGTATCCTTGCCAATTACCACGCGGGGAGGCTCTTCATCCCCTGCCCGGCGCTTCAGTTCGCCATAGTACCAGCCCAAAAAGCGACCCACTTTGAATGCGTGGTCTGCAGTCAGATTCACATTGGCTTCCCCGCGGAAGCCGTCGGTACCGAAATATTTGCCCATAATTTAGCCCTCCACTTTGGCGACGATTGCGCCACCGGTCTTATAAATGCTATTTGCAGGCACAACGCCACGCACACAGGACAAGGGATACACACTGGAATTTCTGCCAATCACCGTACCGGGATTCAGCACGCTGTTACAGCCCACTTCTACAAAGTCGCCCAGCATTGCGCCCACTTTTTTCTGCTCTGTTTGAATGGGATTCTCACCGTGAATTACCACGAGCGTTTTATCCGATTTTACATTGGAAGTAATTGACCCTGCGCCCATATGGGATTTATAGCCCAAGATACTGTCGCCCACATAATTGTAGTGGGGGGTCTGGACATTATCAAACAGAATCACATTTTTCAGCTCCACAGAGTTGCCTACTACGCAATTCTCACCCACCAGCGCCGAGCCACGGATAAAGGCGCAATGGCGAACCTCTGTATTTGCGCCGATAATACACGGAGCGCCTAAATAGGCCGTAGGCGCCACCTTAGCAGTATTATGCACCCACACTTGGGGAGAAATTTGGGTGTAGTCCTCCCCCAACGATTCTCCAAGGGAAAGAATCATATCCTTGATGCCCTTCAGGGCCTCCCAAGGGTATTGAAACTGCTTCAAATAGCCTTCTGCTAAAGTATGCGATAAATCATATAAATCAACAATTCGCATAAACTCAACCAACTTTCATAAAATACGACATAATATCACAAATATAGTATACCGCAATGACAAAAATAAATCAATTATTTTCTTTGACATTTATCTTTATTCTGTTATACTAATGTTAGTATTCAAAATACCAAGGAGGAATTTTTTATGGAAAAGAAGAATCCCTATGCCGGTACAAAAACCGAAAAGAATTTGTTAGAGGCTTTCACCGGCGAATCTATGGCTCGCAACAAGTACACCTACTTTGCTTCCGTTGCCAAGAAGGCCGGATATGAGCAGATTGCCGCTTTGTTCCTGCAGACTGCTGAAAATGAAAAGGAGCACGCAAAGCTGTGGTTTAAGGCTTTGGGCGCACTGGGTAACACCGCTGAAAATCTGTTGGACGCTGCCCAAGGCGAACACTTCGAGTGGACAGATATGTATGACCGTATGGCTAAGGAAGCCGACGAAGAAGGCTTCACCGAATTGGCAGCCCAGTTCCGTGGCGTAGCCGCCATTGAAAAGTCCCACGAGGAACGCTATCGCGCCCTTTTGCACAACATCGAAACCAAAACCGTCTTTGAAAAGGCCGGCGTTGTGATGTGGGAGTGCCGCAACTGCGGTCACCTGGTCCTCTCTGCTGCTGCGCCTGATGTTTGCCCCGTATGTAACCATCCCCAGGCCTTCTTTGAGGTCCGCAAGGATAACTATTAATATGCCGGAAAAGACCCGTCTGTTACAGACGGGTCTTTTCAGAGTGTCACTAAAGCCAACAATCGTCAAAATGTGAGAACACAACTTGGTAACGCAAAAGTCTTTCCTTAGGAGAAAGGTAACAAAAAGCTATGCTTTTTGACAGATGCGGGTTAAAAGCTTGCTGCGCAAGGCATTTGACTTACTGCGCAACTCACCCTCTACCGTATCCATATACGCCGACGCGTGTGAGTTGCTTGTCTTGTCGGCTTTAGTGACCTCTGTCACATTTCAAGTCATAAGCTATCAAAATGCCGCAGGTCAGCAGAATGCTTACCAATATCAATATGGCGCAGTTACGGAAAAACTCTGCCGGAAGCATATTGATAATCGGGTCTTTTCGGCTGTCAAACAGCCAGTTATCCTTTCCGGGGAAGAACAGCTTATGAAAAATAACAAAGGCTCTGTCAAAGTCCAGCGCCACCAAACCGCCAATCACCCCAAAGCTGATTCCCAAGCCCACTGCGCCCCAAAAACCAGGGGTATGCCCCAGCAATCTCACAGGTTTTTTTCTTTGCCAAAGTACAAGGAGTAAAAGTAATATGCAAGATACTGCCAACACACGCAAATCCAGAACAAATAATTTTTGCACATCAGCAAAGTGGGATGCGCCCTCCTGAGAGAACGGCAGCTCCCCTGCCGAAAAGGTTTGGCGAATGCCTATGCAGTAGTTAATCATTTCGTTGTAGGCGGTTTTCACCCCTTCTTCTGTCAGCCCCACCATAGCTCCCAAATCCAAAGGCTTTATGTGCATATAGAAAAACGGACGGCACAGAATCGGTAGCGCAATAGCGCCGGTAAGGATTACCAATGCAATAAGAAACGCCCGGATCATTCCTAAGATTTTTTCTTTCATAGCTTCCTCCTTTTTTGTTTAGCATACCACAATTTCACATAAAATACAATCTCAGGAAACTCCCAAAGGATTTGCTTGACATTTTCTTTGGATTGTGTTCTATTAAAAGCAAGAAATTCCAATATCAGGAGGCTTCTATGGCGCAACTGGATTTTAACAAACTCAAAGGCTTTATCTGCGATATGGACGGTGTAATCTATCACGGCAACACGGTTCTGCCCGGTGTTGCGGAGTTTATAGGTTGGCTGAATGCAGAAAAGAAAGAATATCTGTTCCTCACCAATAACAGCGGCTACACACCCTGTGAGCTAAAGCTGAAACTGGCGCGGTTGGGGCTGGATGTGTCCGAAGACCATTTCTATACCAGCGCGCTGGCCACCGCGGCCTTTTTGAAGGAGCAAAGCCCCGGCTGCTCGGTGTATGCCATCGGCGAGGCAGGGCTGCTGAATGCTCTGTACGAGGCAGGGTGTACTATGAACGATGTAAACCCCGACTACGTGGTTGTGGGCGAAGGCAGAACTTACAGCCTGGAAACCCTTACCAAAGCTACCAATTTGGTGTTGGGCGGCGCGAAACTGATTGGCGCGAACCCGGATATTACTGGGCCCATTGAAAACGGCATTGCCCCCGCCTGCCGGGCGCTGATTGCCCCCATCGAAATTGCTACCGGCACGCAGGCTTATTTCTGTGGCAAGCCCAACCCGCTGATGATGCGCA
>JAZNDB010000191.1:0-3095 GCA_045587845.1 Faecousia sp. | reverse complement strand
ACTAGCATAACAATAAGGAAATAGCAATGATTTTGTAGAAACAAAAGTAAAAGCTACACCAAATGGTGTAGCTTTTACTTTACGATGAACGCCTAAACCGTTATCTAATTGGAAACAGCGTTATTTGACACCATTGATCTCCTGGAACCAGCTATACATGGCGGTGTCGATGTAGTAGGGATAGTCACCCACCTGTTCATAGATGGCGTTATCGTACACGGGGGCGCAGTCGGTGATACCGAAGTATCCATACCAGTTGGCGAAGCACCAGCCGTAGCCCATTTCTGCGACGGCAGAAGTGATGTCTTCTATCATGGCTTTGTAGCCTTCATCAGGATATCGGTAAGTAGGATAAAACACGGACAAAGGCGACCGATACACTTCATAGGGGTCTGCAACGATACCGAAGTCGCTCACCATAAAGCCAACGCCGTATTCTTCCGCAACTGCCATAGTCTCATAGACCCGGTCTTTTCCCGTGGAAGCCAGAAGGGTCTGGGCATCTACGCCATTGCAGGGCCACTGGAAATTCTTGATGAAGGTTTCTCCGGCGGCATTGATGCCCTGAAGCCACTGATGCGAAAAGAACTCTCTGTGGTAGAACATTTTCAGCTTTTCGTCGGTGCCAATGCGGCTGGAGAGGGCCACCCCTGCTTCCGCAAAGGCCACGGCATCACTTTTTTTCATGGACCAGCCAAAAACATCCGCAATGATGCAGCGGTCAGGACTGACCTCCCGGATGGCATCCACCGAGGGCAGCAGTATCCCAGCAGTGGGATTTGCAGCGCCTACGGAAGAGGTATACAGCGTAAAGCTCAGATACTCGTTGGGGATATCGGCATACCGCCGGGCAATGGCCTGCCACCAGGCAGCCAGCTTGGGTCCGGTAGCGGTATTGCCAAGCTCATGGTGTGGTCTGTTATTTCCGGCCCAATCGCCCAGGCTGACACAACGCAGATTCACATGGATGTCATATTTCATGCACAGTGCAATGACCTGATCCAGCTGTTCCAGTCGGGACAGGCTGAACTTGCCCACATCCTCGCTGCTGACAAAGCCATGGTATTGGTCAAATTCCTTATCCTGCAACGCTGTTTCCTGGAGCCAGCTGAAATCCAGTTCCAGACCGATGAAGTTAAATCCAGCTTCCTTGATGGCCTGAATTTCATACTCATAAATCCGGTCATCCAGATGGGTGGTTCGCATCTGGTAGCCCATATCCTTCATGACCACACCATGCCAGTTGGCCGGCAGGACATTGCAGCTTGCCTCAGGCAGGTCTGTTTCCTTGGTCAGCAGGTCAGCTGTAATGATATTTTCATTATATTTTCCCACATCCTCCGGGGCTACAAACTCCGGATAGGCCATGGGATTGGGGAAATGGTAGAATTTCAGGGCGTATTCCACTGCGTCAGCCACCGTCAGAGCCTTGGTAGGATTGATATAGCCATCTTCCAACGCAAAGAACTTCTTACCCGTGGTGCTGTCATAAGCCTTAAAGGCATAAAAATATATATCCTCATAATAACTCGGGTTATTCGGTCCATAAACGGAAGTCTCATCCATCATGCCATAGTAGGTATCACTGTCAGAAACCTCCCGCGGTGTCGAGTAAAACAAGATGTCTGCATTCATGCCTTCCCCGAAGCCAAAAAACTCGATGCCAAGACGGTCATCAAAACCATACCAGAGTTCTTCGGTATGCATCTCGTTCAGGAATTTATGCCACTGCTTGTAATTTTCGTACTGATCTCCCCGGGTCAATTCCATGTCCGTCAGTCCAGGGATGGTCAGTACCCAGCCTCGGTCAGCGGTCAGGTCAGCATATTTCGGGGTGTTCATCAGCTCATTCAGAACCTTACTCTCTACGCCGGTACGGTGGATGTATGCCTTTTGCAGCATAGCAGACGCCTCACCCACGGTGACGATGCGGTTCAAGTCTTCCAGTTGTGAAAGCTCCACCAGCTCCAAATCCACAGCCTGACGCATCCTCTCAGACAGGGAATTGTATAGCATTTCCTCGGGGCTTAGGGTGGGTTCCGGGGTGGGTTCGGCAGTAGGTTCCGGTGTTTCGACCGGTTGGATAGGTGCTGTAACCATAGGTTCATCCGGTTTTCCCTCAGTCTGCGTACTTCCGCATCCTGCGAGCAGGGAAAAAATCATGGCCAGAGCGAGCAATAGACTTGATGATTTTTTCATATGAATTAACTCCTTACACATATTGTTAATATCCAAAAGTTCAAATGTATAATGAACGGACTTGCGCCTGTTTCCATTATATCACATTATTTTGTTTTTGCGAAAAATTTTCAACCGCGATAAGGTATTGGGCAACAAAAAAGGACATCCTGTCGGATGTCCTTTTTTGTTGGTGGAGATAAGCGGGATCGAACCGCTGACCTCTTGAATGCCATTCAAGCGCTCTCCCAGCTGAGCTATACCCCCACGAGCAGAAGTAATGATAACACAGGTGTATTATTTTGTCAACATGAAGTTTCGAAAAAGCGTCCCTCCGCGTTAATTACCAACATATTGCAAATATACAGTCCCTCTTTTTATACCGGCGCGAATGTCCCCGTTCGTTGACAAGGAAATTAGCCGGTGATACTATATTTATATGGGATAACCACTAACACGGCGCAAATTTGCCGGGTTAGAACATATTAAGGAGCTGATTTTTACATGAGCAATCTTCACAAAGCATATTGCAGAACTTTCCAGGCTGTTTTCAATATCGGCGCCCGCTGCCTTTCCTGGCGCAAGGCTAAGCGCATCGAGGGTCAGGGCTGCATAAAACTGATTCCCTCCGTACTTAACGAATGTGGTGTTCGCAAAACACTTGTCGTAACCGACCCCGGACTTATGAAGGCCGGAGTTGCTCCCAAAATCCTTGAAGTATTTGATAATGCAGGCGTTGACTATGTTTTGTTCGACTGCGTTGAAACCAACCCCTCTCTCAACACTGTATATAAGATTCGTGACCTTTATCTTGAATCCGATTGCGGCGGCTTCGTAGCTATCGGCGGCGGCTCTCCGATGGATGCCGCAAAGGCAGCCGCAGCTCTCATTGCCCGCCCCGCAAAGAACCTCAAGCA
>JAZNDB010000190.1:0-4831 GCA_045587845.1 Faecousia sp. | reverse complement strand
GCATCGGGATAAAGCTCCATAAAAGGAGCGCAGGCCTCGTTGATATACTTGCAATAACGGTTACGCATAACCGCATTCCAAATGCTATATTCCGCGCTGGTAGAATCGGAGATAGGATAGATTTCAGATTGGTCTCCATTGGGTACGCTGAATTGGAATCCTCTCTCTGCCAGGTAGGGACGCACATCTGTAGCATAGCGGGGATCGTTTACAATATTGTTGTAAATATTTTTGTTTGGACGGAGTATTACAGGTGTACCCTCTTCCTCATCTGTAACGGTCTCCGTTTTTTTGTATGCCTGATGGATATACCAGGCGCCAATAGAGGAATACTCCGTATCCAGAACCAAACCGTCGATTTTACCACCGATTCTCTTATATTCGGTGAAAAATTCATTGATCCAAGCCTTAAACATAGCGACAGTCTTGTCCATATAAATCATATGCTCGACTTGATCCTCAACAGCTAAGGGGAAGTTGAGGTAGCGCATACCCTCAGGCATCCTATCAAATTCTTCCTTCAGCTTTTGCGCCATTGTGGGAATATCTGTAGTGCCATAGAGTTTGATTGTGATTTTTGTGTCGCCCTCATTGATCTTGTTAAGGGAAGGCTTCGGCATTGCAACAATATTGTTGGGCAGTTTTTTCGTTTCGGGATACGCTCCCATCCAGTTTACCATATAAAATGGTGACTTTTCATACTGGGCTGCGCTGGTGGGTACAACAGCGCCCAAAGAAATGAGAATCGTCAGAATCAGCAATATGGCTAACAGTCTTTTCATTTTCTATCTCCTATCAAAAATGTTCGCAATAAATCGTACGTTTATTCTTATCTATTTATACTATACCTTGGCATTTGTGTCAATAAATTCTTGTATAAAACAACATATGAGGCGCGCCAAACGGCGCGCCTCATATTGCTGATTTAGTCGTCTTGATTCTTATTGTTTTCGGCTTTCTTGCTCTTTTTCTTTTTGGTGCTGATCACAAGCCAGCATACTGCAGCTCCACTGACAACCAGTACCAACACGGCGCCAATTACAAGGAAGATGCCGTTATCGGGTAAATCATCCTCTACCTCAACAGGCTCTGTTTCCTCTGTTTCTTCTGTTTCTTCCGTGGTGGGGAAATAATCTTCTGTTTCGTGGGGATACAGGATTTCCTCGGTGGGGTGCATATCCTCCTGCTCGAAGGATGTGGTAGGCTGGGTAGGCTTGCTTGCTGTTGTTTCTCCTGCTACCCAGTCAAAGTCTTCTGCGTCATAGATAGGATGGGAAGGTGCGCCTGCTTTTTCATAGGTTACTGTCAGCTTAGAGCCACTTTCCACAAAATCGGTGACAAAGCTGTCTGCGCCGGAAGCCATTCCCACTGTCTTTATCAGTTTGCCGTTGTTATAAATCTTTGCAACCAGGTAATCTCCGGATGTATTCATCCAGGACAGACGGTATACTGTTTCCTCTGTTGTGGTTATGGTGGGGTCATCAATGCGCATACCGGTGTCTGCTTCATAGAGTCTGAGCTCCGTGGTTACACCTGTTGCCCGCAGACGGTAGTTATCCAAATAAGCCTTATCCACATCTGTGCAGGAGAATGTGATGTTCTTCACAGGAATGGATATCTGCCCCACTGCAACATCTGCTTTTTCCGCCACCACCGCGCCCTTCGTGTTTTTCACTGTATAGGTGCAGGTAAAGGCGCTTTCATTTCGGAAGTCCATCTCCCGGCTGAAAACATAGGTCATTCCTGCTTCTACGCTTGCCAGCTCGGTATTTCCGTTATAGTAGGCCTTTCCGCCGGAGATCCGGATACCGCTATCATTGTCGGCGCAGGACAAAATAGTCATCTCACCGCTGCTGGGTACAGTTACCGTCACTTCCCAGACCTGCTGCTTTGCATAGCTGTCGCCAGCAGTAACGTTCTGAGGAATCTTGGTGTTCTCCAGAATGGCTGTGCCGGTCATTTCCAGCACCTTGCTGCCGTTATAGGACTGCACTGTAAAGTCCTTCGCACCAACAATCCAACCAGCGGAATGGCGGGCTGTGGATCTGGAGAAAGTTGTTCCCACATCATAGGTTTCAAAGTTCTCCTCATAGGCGGGATATTCTTCGTAGCGGTCGGTATCGGAGATGATGACGGGTGTCACATCTGCAGGGGTCTCAATCCAATAACCGCAGGTGCCTGTGAAACAAATATTGCTGTCTTCAATGATTCTGCCCTGAGGAAAAATAACTGTTTCACCGCCAATGCTAAAGGTAGGCGCCTGGTCTTTTACCTTAAACCCTTTCAATGTTGTGCCTTCGGAGGTATTGGGAGTAATACGCCAGACGTTTCTGCCGGCTGCGTACATACCGGACAGAACAAAATCACTGTTCCACGTTCTGGGAATAAAAATCGGTTCTCTGTCGGCATAGCCTACCAAGCGGGTCAGTTCCTCAAGGATCTCTGATATATTCTTCATAACATCGTTGTAATCATAGGGATCGTCATATTCGTCAGTATCCCGAGGACCAATCACGTAACCAATGAAGGGTTTTGGATCCATCAGACCGATATGGAACATCGTTTCTGCATAATAGGGCGTGTAGAACACACCGTTGGTCGGACGTGTATCGGACGCCTGATAGTTGAAGCCTGCAATCCAAGCACTGATTTGCTTATTATCCGAGGAGGAATACATTGACTTGAAGATATTGACTTCCATCAAAAATGCGTTGAAAACATTGTCCTCATAAACAGTACCATTGTAGGTTTCAGGAACTATGTATTTGGAATTGGTATTGCGCATATTGGCATACGGTCTTCTTAAGTAGAAGTTCTCGTTTGCAGTGTTGCCTGCATACGATGTGTTACCGCCGTAGTACCCGCCACCGGCTTGGGATGTATTTTCTTCCCACATTTTATTGCCGGGGAAACGGTAGTTGCTCACGTACGCATCGGGATAGAGCTCCATAAAGGGGGCGCAGGCATCATTCAGATACTTACACATACGCTCGTGCATAACCGCATTCCAAATGCTGTATTCCGCGCTGGAGGAATCGGAAGTACAGTAGATTTCGGATTTTTCGCCGTCGGGTACGCTGAATTGGAAACCTCTTTCTACCAGGTAGGGGCGTACATCTGTGGCATAGCGGGGATCGTTGACAATATTATTGTAGATATTCTTGTTCAGTTGAACTGTTTCAGTGGTTCCCTCTCCTTCGTCCTTAATGGTTTCCGTGCTTTTATATGCCTTATAAATATACCAGGCACCGATAGAAGAATACTCCGTATCCAGAATCAGACCGTCAATCTTACCGCCGATTCTCTTATATTCGGTGAAGAATTCATCTATCCAGGCCTTGAACAGCGCTACCGTTTTGTCCAGGTAGATCATATGCTCAACCTGTTGTTCAATGGCCATAGGGAAGTTCAGATAGCGCATACCCACAGGGCGGCTGTCGAACTCTTCCTTCAGTTTTTGCGCCATTGTAGGAATATCTGTTGTGCCGTATAAAGATATTGTTATTTTTGTATCTCCCTGTTTAATCTCCGAAAGCGAAGGTTTTGGCATGTCATCGATGTTACTGGGAAAGTCTACAGCCATAGGACCCATCCAGTTCACCATATAAAAGGGTGACTTCTCATATTTGGCTGCGCTGCCGGGTACAGCAATACCTAAAGAAGTCAAGGTTGCCAAAATCAGCATAATGGCTAACAGTCTTTTCATCTTCTGTCTCCTATCCAAAATGTTCGCGATAAACAGTATGTTTACCCTTATCTATTTATACTATACCGCGGCATTTGTGTCAACCAAATCTTAATGCGCAAAAATGCAGTGCGTCGGTTGGCGCACTGCATTTTGTTGTTTATTTAGGCGCTTTGATTCTGCTGAGTTTCTTATTTAATGCCAGCAGATCTTCCTTGGTGAACTTAGCATCCATCATACCGCCTGCCATAGTCAGCAAACGCAGTACGGTGAATCCACCCATCATACTCATCAGTTCGGGGGTCATTTCAAAGCCCATAGGCTTTGCTTTCTTCTCGCCCTTCTTTTTGCCGCCCAGCATTTTGCCCATCAGCTTCATAAACAGAAGCTTGCCGCGGAAGGTGGAGATCACGTCGCTCATCTTGGAGTTCAGGGACAGTCTGCCCTCTTTTTCTTCGATGTCGAACCAGTTGAGGATTGCGCCCTCTTCCTTCAGGCGGTAGTCCTCGTTGAAGGTATCCACCTTGCGGATCATACCCTCGTCCTTATACGCCCCTGCTACCACTTCCAGCTTGGTTTCGCCACTGTTGGGAACATCAAAGTAGAAGAAATGGTCGGCCGCTTCCTTTACACCCAGGCTTTCGCCGTTGGCAAACAGTTCTACACTGGGCTGGTTGGAGTAAACGGTCACCTTGGTTACATCTTCTACCCGATCCACATAGCGCTTGCCGCACAGGTGCACAAAGGGCTCATCGGACAACCAAGCTTTATAAGCATAGAAGGAATCCTTTTTATAGCTGCGGTCGAAGGTTACCAGACCCTTATGGTTCTGACCGTTTTCGCCACCCTCCGCGCGGGCATCGGCGCCGAAGTCAAACATATTCCACACGTGGGTTGCCCACATATATTCACGGGTAAACAGCTGCTTAATCAGCTCCTCGTGGTAGTATGCCTGATACTCCTCGGTGTAGTCGCCCTGACGGGGATCGGAGGTATGCCAATTCAGCGCCTCACAGCCATACTCGGAACAACCGATGGGGATATTGGGGTGCATAGCATGGAACTTGTCGAACCAAGGACCGTTCATGGAGGTGTCACCGCCATACCAGCCGAAGTAGTGGTTGTAACTGACCACATCCGGAATCT
>JAZNDB010000189.1:0-3001 GCA_045587845.1 Faecousia sp. | reverse complement strand
CGCGATTTGTTGCCGTTCGCTTGGGAGCCTGTAGTTTGTTAAATTCCAATATGTCGAATGGATAAAGACGGCACCCGTGGTGGGTGCCGTCTTCTCATATAAGTCCGTAATATTGGAATGCTTCCCGAATGGCTGCTTCCCGTTCGGGGGTTAAGTTTGTGGGCGGTCTGCCGTGTCCCGAGGGAAGATTGTAGCACTCGCCAACTTCCAAGCCACATTTCTTTTTGGTTTGGGCAATGGCAAGGCTTGAGACCTTTAAGCCGTGATGTTCTAAAACATACGCCTTTATCTCGGGATATGTGGGAGAGACTTTTGCGGTGATGGTGTTCAGTTCCTCGGGGTCAATCTCCATTTCGATATGGGTATCTGCGAGTTTGGACAAACACACTATCGTCTCTACGTGGCTGCAGCGGGGGAACAAGTCGGCCGCCTGGGCGTTTTTGAGCTGATAGCCTCGTTCTTTCAGCAAGGCAACATCTCGGGCGAGGGTTGCCGGGTCGCAGGATACATACACAATTCTACGGGGGGACATTCTGGAAAGCGCCTCGATGGTATCGGCATTTAAGCCCTTGCGGGGCGGATCGACCACAATCACATCGGGTTTTATGCCCTGTTTTTCCAGTTCCAGCGCCGCTTTGCCTGCATCGCCCCAGAAAAATTCTACATTTTCAATGCCGTTGCGTTTTGTGTTATCCTTTGCGTCCGCAACTGCCTGCTCCACCACCTCAACGCCGATGACCTTGCCGGCAGCCTTTGCCATACACAACGTTATGGTGCCAACTCCGCAGTACAGATCCAATACCAAGTCTTTTTCGGTGATTTCCGCCTGTTGGATTGCTGCTTCATAGAGCCGCTGGGCCTGGTGGTGGTTGATTTGGTAGAAAGACCGGGCGGACAGACGGAACTCTAATCCGCACAGGGTATCTTCTATATAGCCGGGGCCATAAAGGACGATTTCCTCATCGCCCAAAACAACATTGGTATTCTTGGTGTTCACCGACAGGACTAATGTGGTAAAGCCCTTTACCGCTTGCAGGCGCTGAATCAATTCCTCGGTGTGGGGCAGCTTTCGTCCGTTCACTGCCAGGCACACCAGCACCTGCCCCGATACCGCCCCCCGGCGAACATAAATGTGGCGCAGAAGACCCTTGCGGGTGGTTTCATCGTAGGCTGTGATACCGTATTGGTTTACATAATCTGTTACAATATTCCGCGCCAGCTCCGTTTCCTCCGGGAGAATCAAGCAGCGGGCATTTTCCACTACCTGGTGGGTACCGGCCTTGAAAAAGCCTGCGTACACCCGTCCTTTTTGGCTGGCAACCGGGTATTGAGCCTTGTTGCGGTAGCCCTTACAGGTGGGGGCGGAGAGAATGGGCATTGTTTCTAAATTTTCACCGCCAATGCGGTTTAAGCAGTTTCTCACCCGTTCTGCCTTCAGGCGGGTTTCCTCTGCGTAATCCATATGCCAGAAATCACAGCCGCCGCAACTGGCAGAAATGGGGCATTCCCGCTGAACGCGGTGGGGGGATTTCTCCAAAATCTCTACGATTTTACCTGCCGCCCAGGTTTTTCCCACCTTTTCAATGCGAATGCTATAGGTTTCTCCGGCTATGGCATTGGGCACAAATACCGCGCAGCCCTCCACGTGGGCAACGCCTTGCCCTTCGGCGGTGTAATCCGTCACCACCGCCTCATATTGTCTGTTTTTCTCCAGCATTGCCTCACCTCCGGTCGTTTTCGTCTATGATACCATAAAAATCCCCCTCGGTAAAGAGGGGGATTTCTCAACAAAGCTTCTCAATCCTTTTGGGTGTCGGGAACAAATTCTGCTATATCTTCCAGTTTGCACTCCAAAACGGTGCATAGCTTATTCAAGGTTTTTGTTTCAATGTTCTCATTGGCGTGGAGGCGGCGAATGGTTTTTCTGTCGATTCCGCATTTCTCCCGCAACCAATAGGTAGACACGCCTTTCGTTTCCATTGTCTTCCACAATTTATCAAATCGAATCATTATCGCTACCTCCTATCTTGACTTTTTCTATTATGGGGTTTATAACCCCCATAATTAAGGGGATATAGTCCCCCTATTCAAAAAGGAGATCATTATTGTGGAATTATTTGAAGAGATTTTTACCCACGCAATCGTTAGCGGAAAAATGCAGGTGTCATTCCGCGGTATGGAAAATACCGCAACTGAGGTGATGGACGGAGTCTGTTACCAAGCCATCGCAAAAATTAAGGCTATCATCCAAGATGACAGCGTTTCAGATAGGGAATGTTTTGCAAAAATTGAGGAAATTGTGTGTTCTCTGGAGGAAATCGGCATAAATTGCGGTAGCCGTCACGATTTCGGATAATCACCTCGGTAAAGAGCAATGACAAAAAAGGAAACCGGGCCGTGGAGGGCGACGGCCCCTACAATGTACGTTGGCAAATGTAGGGGCGAGCATTGCTCGTCCGCACACATCTCAAAATCGTCAAGGTAACGGACGACCGATGGTCGCCCCTACAAAACATACGTGTAAAAACCGCACCCAAAAGTGGGTGCGGTTTTGTCTTACTTATTCAAATAGGCATCGATGGCTGCAGCGGCTTTCTTGCCGGCGCCCATTGCCAAAATGACCGTTGCCGCGCCGGTAACGGCATCGCCGCCGGCAAACACACCCTCGCGGGTGGTCATTTCGTCTTCGTTCACAATCAGACAGCCCTTCTTATTGGTGTCCAGACCGGGAGTAGTGGAACGAATCAGCGGGTTGGGGCTGGTGCCCAAACTCATAATAACCGTATCCACCTCCAGCACGAACTCGCTGCCGGGAACTTCAATAGGACGGCGGCGGCCGGATGCGTCCGGCTCACCCAGCTCCATACGGATACAGTTCATACCGCAAACCCGACCGTCTTCGTCACCGATGATGGAAACGGGGTTACACAGAGTCTTAAACTCGATACCCTCTTCCTTGGCGTGGAGCTTTTCCTCAGCACGGGCAGGCATTTCCGCCTCG
>JAZNDB010000188.1:0-2377 GCA_045587845.1 Faecousia sp. | reverse complement strand
GGCAGAATCGATAAAACCGCAGGTGTTGATTACCACCACGTCTGCGCCTACTACGTCCGGCTGGACGGCGAAACCGGCTTCCTGCACGCGGTACATCATTCGCTCGCAATCCACCTGATTCTTGGCGCAGCCTAAGGAAATAAATCCTACATTAGCCATATGAATCCTCCTGAAAATCCGTAAATTCCCTCAGTGCTTTACGGATCTCCTCATAACTGTGACCCCGGCGAAGAAGGGCATCCGCCACCCGTCGCAGTTGCTTTTCATCCCGGCTGTCTTTTAAGCGGGACTCTATAAATTTCAGTATTTTCTCTGTCTGATCGGGATAATCTGCCAGCGCATCTTCCCAAAGTGCTTTGGGCACACGCTTTTCATACAAGGCTTGCTTTGCCCGGGACAGACCATAGCCCTTTGCAATACACTTTTGTACCACCTGTTGGGCAATCTTGCTATCGTCCAGCAAGTCCAACTCTGTAAGCCAGGCAACTGCCTGCTGGGCATCTTGTTTTCCTTCACCCTTTTGCACAAGGCGGTATTCTAAATCCGACTTGGACACACCGGAGGTGGAAACAATCCGCACTGCGCGCATTTTGGCAGACATCTGCCCAGCAGCAAGCTTTAAGTTTTTCAGCTCATCGTCTGATAATTCCTTGCCGGAATACAGCAGAAAATCCTCAACGGTTTGGCGGTACAGGCGAAAGGTCGCGCCATCCTCCATCTTCACGGTATACCGCCCTGCCCTGTCCGGCTGGGCGGCAATTTTCTCAATCTTCGTCATCGAAATCGTCAGCGCTGACAGCAACGGGACGGTCAGCAGGCTTTGCAGCTACCCGGGCATTTGCGCCGGTAATCAGCTTTTCACGCACCTGCGCTTCCACCTGCTCAGCAATATCGGGATTGCTCTGCAGGTAGGCCTTTACACTATCCTTGCCCTGGCCAATCCGTTCTTCACCCATACTGAACCAGCTACCGCTTTTCTGGATAATTTCCATCTGTACAGCCAGGTCCACCAGTTCGCCCCACTTACTGATACCTTCGCCAAACATAATGTCAAAGTAGGCCTCGCGGAAGGGAGGCGCAACCTTGTTCTTAACAACCTTAACACGTGTCTTATTGCCAATTACCTCGCCGCCCTCTTTAATGGACTCTACGCGACGTACATCCAGGCGGACGGAGGAATAGAACTTCAGTGCGTTACCACCGGTAGTGGTTTCGGGGTTACCGTACATCACACCAATCTTCATACGAAGCTGGTTGATGAAAATAACAATACAGTTGGTTTTGGAGATAGAGCCTGCCAGCTTACGCAGCGCCTGGCTCATCAGACGGGCCTGTACGCCTACAAAGCTATCACCCATCTCGCCCTCCAGTTCCTGCTTGGGAACCAGTGCCGCAACGGAGTCCACAACCACAGCATCCACTGCGCCGGAGCGAACCAACGCATCGGTAATTTCCAAAGCTTGACCGCCTTCGTCGGGCTGGGAAACCAGCATATCATCGGTGTTAACACCCAATGCGGCAGCATAAACGGGGTCCAGCGCGTGCTCAGCATCCACAAAGGCTACCTCGCCACCCATCTTCTGTACTTCTGCCAGAATATGCAGCGCCAAGGTGGTCTTACCGGAGGATTCCGGTCCGTAAATCTCAATAATACGGCCCTTGGGTACACCGCCGATGCCCAGCGCCGCATCCAATGCCAAAGAGCCGGTAGGAACTGCGTCCACGTTCATTTCGGGCTTATCGCCCAAACGCATAACGGCGCCCTTGCCAAAATTCTTTTCAATTTGAGAAAGTGCGGTCTGCAACGCTTTCTTCTTATCCGTTGCAGGTGTGGGAGTTTCGTAAGTGGTTTTCTTTGTAGCCATAATTATCCGTCCTTCCTGATTAGCTGTGCCAGCACAGCCCGTTCTCTGTCGTTAAAATCTTTGGAGCGTTCCAGTACTTTATATCCATTTTCTTCAAGCAGGCAGCAAACAGCATCCCCCTGCCCCATACCAAATTCAAAGCACAGATAGCCACCCGTTTTTAAAGCAGCTTTATAGTTCTTTGCGATAGATCGATAGAAGTCCAATCCGTCCTGCCCGCCGTGCAGCGCTAAATGGGGTTCAAATTTCCCTACGCTGTCCGGCAATTCCCCCATCTCTCTGGTGGTGATATAGGGAGGATTGGAAACAATCAAATCAAATTTACCCAAAAAAGCTGCCGGTTTTTGCAGAGCATCCGCCTGTACGCAGGAGACTCTGCCGGAGAGCTTATGGGCAATAATATTCTTTTTGGCAACCTGCATAGCTTCCCGGGAGATATCCGCCAAAGTCACCTTAGCATCTTTCACGCGGGATGCGATGGCAAGACCAATGCATCCGGAGCCGGTACAAAG
>JAZNDB010000187.1:0-6647 GCA_045587845.1 Faecousia sp. | reverse complement strand
GCAGGTTATCCAGACCTTGACCTGTCTTTGCGGAGATGGGACAGATGATGGTATCGCCGCCCCATTCCTCGCGAATCAGCTCGTATTCGGTCAGTTGCTGCTTAATTTTGTCGGGGTTTGCCTCGGGCTTATCCATCTTGTTGATGGCAACGATAATGGGCACGTTGGCAGCCTTTGCGTGGTTGATGGATTCAATGGTCTGGGGCATAATGCCGTCGTCGGCGGCAACCACCAGAATGGCGATGTCTGTACACATGGCGCCACGGGCACGCATAGAGGTAAAGGCTGCGTGACCGGGGGTGTCCAGGAAGGTGAGCATCTGTCCGTTGCACTCAACGGTATAAGCGCCGATGTGCTGGGTAATGCCACCAGCCTCGCCGGAGGTAACGGAGGTGTTCCGGATAGCATCCAGCGTGGAGGTCTTACCGTGGTCAACGTGACCCATAACCACCACAACAGGGGCGCGGCCCTGCAGCTCCTCTGCGGTATCCTCGTGGTCGTCGATAATCCGTTCCTCAATGGTAACGGTGATTTCCTTTTCTACCTTGCAGCCCAGCTCCACCGCTACAAATTCAGCGGTGTCAAAGTCGATGGTCTGATTCAGACCTGCCATTACGCCGTTTTTCATCAGCAGCTTAATCACTTCGCCGGCGGTTTTCTTCATACGGCTTGCCAGCTCGCCAACAGTGATTTCGTCGGGAATCTTAACAGTAACAGGGGCTTTGCGGGCAATCTCCATTTGCAGCTTACGCAGCTTTTCCTGCTCCTCGTTGCGGGATTTGTTGCCCTTGCTGAACTTATTGTCCTTCTTACCGCCCTGCTGCTGACCCTTTTTACCGAAGCGCTGCTTACCGCCCTGGTAATTCTGCATACGCTCGCTTACCAAATCGTCTGCGTGATCGTCAAAACGGTTTACGTTCACCTGCACGGCAGAGGTATCCACCACACGGCGCTCACGCTTGCGTTCCGGCTCGGCGGGCTTTGCAGGCTTTTCGGCCTTGGGCTGAGGCTTGGGAGCGTCAACCTTCTGTTCCACCGGCTTCTCCTCGGGCTTCTTTTCCTCAGCCTTAGGAGCTTCAACCTCCTTGGGCTCTTCTGCCTTGGGCTTGGGCTGAACGGCAAATACAGCCTCCAGGGAGGAAATCTGGTTGGTCAGGGTCAAGTAGTCAAAAATCACATTCAGCTCTTCCTCAGTCAACACCTGGGTGTTGGACTTGGCGGGCTCGAAGAATTTTGCCATAACCTCTGCAATATCCTTGGGTTTCAAACCAAAATCGGTTGCAACCTCTTTCAATTTATACTTCACTAAACTCATATACGAAACACACCTCCATAATCAATATCCCTTTTTTCCGGCGCTTTTACGACCCGCAGCCCTGTTTTTTTCGTGGGCCTTGGCCTCCTGCTGGCGCTGGCGGATACGCGTTGCGCGTTTATCCAGACTTTCCAGTTCGGCCTTGTAGCGATCGGGCTGACCCAGTGCCTTTACAAAGGCAAGCGCCAGCGCAGGGTCGGTAAATGCGGCCAGAGCCAGTTGGGAACGGCCGGTGGCCTGTCCAAGCTGGTCTTTGGAATAAGGAATCTTCAAACAAATCTGCTCACTGCCTGAAACAAAGCTTTTTGCTCTGCGCCAGGTGTGGTCGGTGGCATCCTCTGCAACCACCACAAGCCGCGCCTTCTGGGCGCGGGCAGCAGCGCCGACAGGCTCTTCGCCTAACTCAATGCGGCCTGCTTTTCTGGCCAAAGCCACGTAGTTCAGGGCTTTATCCATTATTTGCCTCCATTTCCCGAGACATCCGGTCGTAGACCTCCTGCGGAATCGGAACATCCAAGCTCCGCTCCAAAGATTTTGCTTTTTGCGCCTTTCTTAAGCACTCGGGATTGGGGCAGATATATGCGCCGCGACCGTTTAGCTTGCCGCCAAAATCCAAGCTGACAACACCATCCGTTCCGCGGACGACCCGCAGCAGTTCTTTCTTAGCTTTGCGTTCACGGCAACCCATACACTGCCGCTGGGGAATTTTCTTTTGCATACAGGCAACCTCCTTTTGTTTCCTGGCTCTCCCTCCGGGAGAGCTGGCAGCGAAGCTGACGGAGAGGGAAATACAACCCTCTCCGGCTTCGCGTTGCTCAGCCACCTCTCCCAAGGGGAGAGGCAAGTTTTTTGTTATGCCTGAGAAGCAGGCTTGATGTCAATTTTCAGACCGGTAAGCTTGGCGGCCAGACGTGCGTTCTGACCCTCCTTGCCGATGGCAAGGCTCAACTGGTCATCGGGTACGATAACACGGCAGCCCTTGGGATTGGTGGGGTCCATCTCTACGCTTACCACATCTGCGGGGCTCAGCGCAGCCTTTACATACTCGCAGGGGTCTTCGCTCCAAACCACGATGTCGATTTTTTCGCCGTTCAGCTCGTCTACGATAGCGCCCACACGTCCACCCCGGGGACCGACACAAGCGCCAACGGGATCCACATTCTCCATAGTTGCCCGGACAGCGATCTTGCTGCGGGAGCCGGGCTCACGGGAGATGTTGCGAATTTCCACCTGACCGTCGGCAATTTCGGGGGTTTCCAGCTCAAACAGACGGCGCACCACGTTGGGGTGGGTGCGGGAAACGTGCACCATAGGACCGCGGGTTGCCTTGCGCACATCCAATACGTATACACGAATCAAATCGCCGGGCTCATAGCTTTCGCCGGGAATCTGCTCGTCAACGCACAAAACAGCGTCGCTTACCTCGCTGCCATGGCCCACGTGGACAAAAATATCGCCGTTGGGGTCGATGCGGAAAACAGTACCGGTGAGCAATTCCTGAGACTTGGAAGAGTAATTGTCGAACATAACGCCACGTTCTGCCTCGCGAATACCCTGAATTACCACCTGCTTGGCGGTCTGGGCGGCAATCCGGCCGAACTTCTGAATGTCAACGGGAATGGTAACGGATTCGCCCAACTGAATATCGGGGTTTATGTTACGGGCGGTGTCGATGTGGATTTCGGTGGCGGGATCTTCAATTTCCTCCACAGCGGTCTTTACAGAATACATAGAAAGACCCTTTTCGCTCAGGTCAACTACCACATTCTCCGCGGGGACGTCCCGATTGTCCTCACGGTCTCTGCGGTAGGCGTTGGTGAGGGCCTGCTTCAGGCGTTCTACCATATAGGTAACGGGAATGCCTTTGATTTTTTCCAAATCCCGCAGGCTGGCGAAAATCTCTGCGCCGATATCTACCTGGGGTGCTTCAGTTTTTTTGCTCTTTCTCTGTGCCATTGTCGTTCAATTCCTCCTTTTAAAACTCTACGCGAAGTCGCACCAATGCCACTTCCGATTTTTCAAATGTGATACTTTCTTTACCTGCCTCTACGGTGAGTTTTCCTTGGTCATAACCGCGGAGGATACAGGGAATTTCCTTTAGTCCGTTTCTGGGGCGATACAGCTTTACCAAAATGGCGCTGCCCATAAAGGCTTCAAAATCGCTGGGTTTCTTCAGCGTCCGTTCAATGCCTGCGGAGCAGACCTCGAAATGATAGCTTTCAGCAATGGGGTCTTTTTCGTCCAATACAGGGTCGATGGCGCGATGAATTTTTTCGCAATCGTCAATGTCTACGCCACCGTCTTTGTCGATATAAATGCGCAGATAGCGCTCAGAACCTTCGCGGACATATTCCACGTCCCAGATTTTGCAGTCTAACTGTTCTACAATGGGTGTAGCGAACTCGGTTACCAAATCCGTAACCTTCATAGCTTCACATCCTTTCAAAAAGCACTCAAAAAAGAGAGGGGCGAACCCCTCTCTTTCCTAACGTCAAATCTAACTTACGGTGGTATTATAACACCACAATTTTGGTTTTGCAAGAGGGTTTTTCGGAAAAAACAGATATTTTTTCAACATTTTTCCTCTTTTTTACCAAATCATACTCTCCGGAGGCAGTCCCTGCACGTACTTGTGATCCCAGCTATCGTCAAAAATATCCAGCGCGGGGGCACCGCTGACCATATCCTTCGCCAAGCAGCGCAAGGTATCTACGCAGTCCAGAGATTCCAAATAGAAGTCCGGCAGCGCGTCTTCACCCAGCTTAGCGCCCAGAATCGCGCCGGTGATGGCGCCCACCGCGGCGCTCATTCCCGAATGGTTTACAGCGGTGATAATGGCGCTGTCAAAATCGTTGGGATATAGCAGACAGGCATACATTGCCCCTGCCAAACATTGGGGAGCATCCATACAGCCCAACTGCTCCATACCCTCCTGCAGATCCACCGTGCCGGATTTGGCAAGGGCGATAGCTCTGCGTAGCTGCAGGGCAAGGTCTTCTGCCTGGAAAAACCGATTGCGGAACTGACCGTCCATAACGGCGATGGCCTGCAGAAATTGGTCTGCAAGGGGCATATTGGGTTCTTGCAGAATACCGGTTATGGCATAGGCCAGCACCACACCCGACAAAAAGGCTTCGGGGTTTCCGTGGGTCAGGGCTACCAGCTCGCCGGATAATGTACCCACCTGCTCGGGGGAGAGCCGCTTGGGGTTATAGAACAGGCCAACCGCCACCGCAGAAGTGATGGCGCCGGGGGCGGCATTGCTGTTTTTGGGAGAATCCATAGAGCCGTACATCTCCAAACGGAGATTGTCCAACATACGGGCATCCCGACATTGCTTTCTGCGAAACTGGGGGAGCTTGGCAAGCCAGCAGAGGCTGGTCTCCGGGTCGCGATAGAAATGCTGACTGCGCAGCCACTCTTTGAGCGCCAGCTTTGCATAACGCAGATAATCCACCTTGCCCCGGGAAACGCTCAAAAGCAGACCGTTACATAAGAAAGCGGCAAACTGGGTATAGGAGGTGATTTGGGCGAACTCTGCCTCTTGCAGGTCATAGCCCAACAGACCGTTGGGTCCGTAGTTTTCCTGAATTTCTGCCCAGGTTTTTCCGTCAATGGTGTAACCCATAGCGTCGCCCACGGCCATTCCCAGCAGACAACCCCCATAAAAAGGCAGATTTTTCTCCACGGTTTCACCTCCCGTTTGTCATATACAATAATTATATACATATTCTGTCATAATTGCAACGAAAAGAAATTTTTAAAAAATTTTTTAAAAATGAGAATAATTCCTATTGACAAATAGAAAACGGTGTGCTATAGTATGGATGTAAATAAGAAACGTTCTCGTTTAGAAAGGAGCAATGCTATGGATACAACCACCAAGCAATTCCGCAAGCGCAACGCGATTCTTGCCTATCTGCGGCAAACGAAAGAGCATCCTTCCGCGGAAATGGTATTTACCCACCTGAAACCGGAATATCCGGACCTTTCGCTGGGTACAGTGTACCGTAACCTGTCTATGTTCAAAAACAAAGGTGAGATTATGAGCGTGGGCACAGTAAACGGCGTGGAGCGCTTTGACGGCAACACAACCCCCCACGTGCACTTTGTGTGTACCGGCTGCAATGCCATAGCGGATCTGCCCCGGATTGCAGTGCCGGAGGCGCTGAATCAAGAAGTTATGACCCAGACCGGCGGTGTAATTGATACCTGCCAACTCACATTTGTGGGAAAATGCAGCCGCTGCGCGGCGAAGAAAGGAGAATCGGCGTGAAAAAGTTTGTCTGTACAGTTTGCGACTATGTCTATGAAGGCGACGAACTGCCCGAGGATTACGAGTGCCCCCTGTGCGGCGTAGGTCCCGACCAGTTTGAAGAAGTAGAAGAATAAAGAGGCAACCCCCTTGCCTCTCCCTTTGGGAGAGGTGCCCCGCAGGGGCGGAGAGGGCCCTCTCAGTCAGCTTCGCTGACAGCTCTCCCAGAGGGAGAGCCAAGAAATAAAAACAATAAAATATAAAACATTTTGGAGGAAAATATTTATGAAAAAATTTGTATGTTCTGTTTGTGGTTATGTTCACACTGCCGAAGAGCTGGCAGCTGATTTCAAGTGCCCCGTATGTAAAGTTCCCGCTTCCAAGTTTGTAGAGCAGAAGGGCGAGCAGAAGCTGGCCGCTGTTCACGAGTACGGCGTTTACGGCCAGACCGTGAAGAACAACCCCGATATTTCCGCTGAGGATAAGAAGTATATCTTCGACCAGTTGATGGCTAACTTCAACGGCGAGTGCAGCGAAGTCGGTATGTACCTGTGTATGGCGCGTATTGCCCACCGGGAGGGCTACCCCGAAATTGGCCTGTACTGGGAGAAGGCAGCTTGGGAAGAGGCTGAGCACGCAGCAAAGTTTGCAGAGCTGCTGGGCGAGGACTTGGAGCCCAATATGAAAGCTACCACCAAGGACAATCTGGCGTGGCGCGTGGACTGCGAGTTCGGCGCAACCCAGGGTAAGTTCGACCTGGCAAGCTGTGCCAAGAAGAACGGTCTGGACGCTATCCACGATACCGTCCACGAAATGGCTCGTGACGAGGCCCGCCACGGCCGTGGTCTGGAAGGCCTGCTGAAGCGTTACTTCAAGTAAGTCGGGATACCCCGACAGGCAATGCGAATCTTTGGGTGGTCGGTAAACCAACACCATAGAGTGGTCAGCCCGATTCGTCACTGCTCCAATACACCGCATCTCCAAGGGGAACCGGAACTTTCCGGTTCCCCTTTTTGTCCGCGATACGCGAACAACTGAACACATCGTAACGCCGGAAAGACGTTCTGCACAGAAAGC
>JAZNDB010000186.1:0-2757 GCA_045587845.1 Faecousia sp. | reverse complement strand
TCCATTTTTACACCCTCAAGCATTGTATAAAAAGAATACGCCGCATCTGTGTGACTATGATAATAGGAATCATATTCTTCTAAATACACAAGGTCCTCCAAACCATTCTTCTTAGTTTGGTTGATGGTAAGTCCTGTGTTTTCCAAAAAAGCTGCTTCCATCTCCTGTCTGGGGATTCGGAATACATCCACCGGATAGCCGTTTTCTGCAGGCCAATCATCAAACATAATCGCGTATACTGCAACCGTTTCCTCGTGTGTTCCTTGCTCCATCTGATGCACACCCTCGCGGAACAACAACCGTAAATCAATCTCTTCTATAGATGTGTATTCCGGATGCAAAAACATATTGCGTATATTAATAAGCCCTTTATTGTCACGGATTTCCTGCTTGGGGGTAAAAAACTGCTCTTCAAACCACTTCAATTCCTCTGCTGTCAACGGTATGCCCTCAGGGAGTTTAGACGGGGGTAGGTCGGTTCGGGTAGGCTGTGTTGATTGGGTTTGCTGCGTTTGCATAGAAGTAGTATTTTCCGTGTTCTCTGCTGACTGTTTTTCACAACCGGTAAAAAGCAACATTATACAGGCAAAACACAGTAAATAAGCTGCTAGTTTCTTCATTGGGAACACCTCACATTCCAAAAATCCGGTTTTATATCTTAATATCGGGGAAATACTCCTGCGCAAAGTCCACCTGTTCCACCTGAAAGCTTTTGCCGTTTAAATAGGCAAGGCAACCGGCATCTGTGGTAAACTGAAAGGTCAGTTTATAGGAATAGAGCGCCTGGTAAGTTCTGTCGAAACGCTTGTCCAGTTTTCCGTACTTCCCATCGCCCAGCAAAGGGTGTCCTGCGTGGGCAAACTGGGCGCGGATCTGGTGGGTACGGCCTGTAATCAGTTCACACTCCACCAGGGATAAACCTTGCTTGCTTGCAAGTACCTTGTAGTTGGTTTGGCAGGTTTTCGCGCCTGCCTGCGGTGTGTCGGTTACGAAAACGCGGTTCTTTTTGGCATCCTTGAACAGGTAGCCTTTCAAGCTTCCCTTTTGGGGCTTTGGTGTTCCCTCCACAATGCCAAGATACCGCTTGTCCAGTTCCCTGTCCTTGATTTTTTGGTTGAGAATTCGCAGGGTTTCTGCATTTTTTGCCGCAATCACAATGCCGCCTGTGTTCCTGTCTATCCGGTTACACAGGGCCGGTGTAAAGGCATTCTCCCCTCTTGGACTCCACTCCCGCTTTTGGTAGAGGTAGGCCTGAATATGGTCGATGAGGGTTCTGCCGTATTCTGCACCGTCGTGGGGATGCACCGCCAAACCCGGCCGTTTATCCACCAGCAAAACATTCTCGTCCTCATATACGATATTCAGCTTCGGGGTGGACACCGTCAGGTAGGCATTCTCCTCCCTGGGCTTATCGAAAAACTCGTCATTAATATATAGCTGCAGTACATCACCGGTTGATAAGCGGGTATCCCGCTCTGCACGGGCGCCGTTGAGCTTAATCCGCTTCAGGCGGATATACTTCTGCGCCAGAGATGCCGGAAGTAACGGTACAGCCTTGCTCAAGAATCGGTCTAAGCGCTGGCCACTATCGTTAGGGCCAATGGTAAGTTCTTTCATTGTTTGCTCCGCTTATCAAAGATTGCGAAAATGGTTATCCATCTTCTCTGTAAATTCCTTGGCAGGGTTGTAGCCGATTGTCTTTTGGCGGTTATTCATAGCTGCAACCTCCAGAATCACCGCCAGATTACGTCCCGGTGTGATAGGAATGGTATACATAGGTACCTGCACGCCCAGAATTTCCATATACTGCTCCTCCAAGCCCAGACGGTCATAGGCCTCGTGCTCTTTCCACGGCACAATATTCACAACCAGATTGATTTCGTTTTCTGACTTAACCGCGCCCATACCAAACAGCTTTGCCACATTAACAATGCCAATGCCCCGCAATTCAACATAATTTTGAATCAGGGCAGGCGCATTGCCAATCAATGTACTGCCGGAAACCTTTCGGATTTCCACCGCATCGTCCGCAATCAGCCGGTGACCGCGTTTCAGCAGCTCCACGGCAGCCTCGCTCTTACCCATACCACTCTCACCCAGCAGGAGAATACCCTCGCCGTAGACCTCCATAAGCACACCGTGGCGGGTAATTCTATGGGCAAGCGCAGCAGACAGGTAGGCAATAATGGCCGACACAATGGTGCTGGTGGCTTCGCTGCAACGCAAAACCGTAATATCGTGTTTTTGCGCCAAATCCAAACGTACAGGATCTAACGGATTGTCACGGGTTACCAGCAACGCAGGCAGTTTATAGGAATAATAACGGTCCAGCGTCATAGCCCGTTCCGTCTCGGACAGTTTTTGCAGATAGCTGATTTCCACATTGCCCATAACCTGCAGACGCATAGGCTCAAAGTGATCAAAATAGCCGGCAAGCTGCATACCGGGTCTTGCAACGTCAGCAACCGTCAGTTGAATATCTTCATAATCGCTGGATCGATTTGCGACCTCCAGCTCAAATTCCTTGACCAATGTGGTAAGGGGTACACTGTATACGTGGAACATCTCTACCACACCTCACTTTCCTCTTGTATCAAAAATATTATAACTGTCTAAGGGCAGAATAGCAACAATATTTTCAAAATCGAAAAAAATACAAAAAAACACTTGCATTTTGCCGCAAACTCTGTTATCATATCTAAGCGCCTGTTTGGGCGTCCATAAATTTACTTATTATGCAGATAGGAGGTGCAGTAG
>JAZNDB010000185.1:0-4072 GCA_045587845.1 Faecousia sp. | reverse complement strand
ACATACTGCACACCGTCTTTTTCCAGACCGATGATACGCAGGGTTTCTGCGGGCATATTGACTTCCAGCTTGATATCAAATTCCTTGCAGAATTCTACCACAGCGGAATTGTTGGCAGTTCCCATCAGGATCACTGTGCCCATACGTTTTTCCCAGCCGGCTTTGCTATCCAGGATCTCCACTTCACCGGGCAAATATTTCGCAAGGTCTGTGGCTGCCCAAGCAACCGTGCAGGTAGTTTGATCTATTACCTGGCTATCATCCCACCAGTCAATCCTATCCTCTGCGTGAGCAGCTGTCTGGATATCAGCGAAGGGACCTTTTGAAACAAGAATCGTATACTTCATTCTCTATCCTCCCGTTAATTTCTTTTTGAAAGATAGGCCGGCGTATCAAAACCCGCCTTTTCCTAACTATAACCGCAAGTAACAGTTCTTGCAAGTGTTTTTCACAAGATTTCAAAACTTCTGTTTTTATGTATAAAAAATCCCTCTTTTATGCAAAAAGAGGGAACAGATTCGAGAAGAATCTGTTCCCTTTTCTATTAGATTAGCATACCGCCCAATGCAGCATCTGTCTTTTCTTTTGCGAAGTATTTGTAGTATACGTCTGCCAGCCAGGTTGCTTCCAGGGCTGTGCTGACCCATTTCGAGTCTGTTTCATAGCCCATCATACTTTCTGTGTCCTTGCACATCCATCCGGCAAGTTCGTGCAACTCCTGCTCTTCTTCATCCGTAGCCTGCTTAAAGATCATCAGGCACATCAAGTAGATAAACCGTGTTGCATAGTAGCCCAGCTTTAAGCGGCGTACGTCCCGCTCATAGTCAAGCATCTTCTCCTGCTCTACATCGGCTTCCATAGCCAGCAGTTGCTCCAATGCTTCCTTCAGACCAAGCATAGTTTCTTCCATACTGGGACCTGCCTGGGGATCCTCTGCTCTGCCACGGAACTGCATATGCTTTGTGGGGAACAGGGTCTCCTCTGTTAAGGTCATCACGTCTTCCACATTGTTCAGGGTGTTCTTTAAGCTGACAATTTTGCCGTTCATAAACTGATAGTGCTTGTAGTACTTGCAGTTGGCGGTTACTTTCTCCATCTGCTCATACAGCTCGCGCATCTGCTTGGCCAGCTTGCCGTAACGGGCGGTGAAGTAGGTGTTTACCAAAGCTTCGCCGTCTGCGTTTACATTCCACATCAGCTTGCCGTGGAGGTAGTTGTTGATGGCGATAAAGCCCCAATCCCGGGCAGTCATATGCATATAGTGCAGGTGACGGGCGCCCATCTTATAATATACAGGGATATCGTGGAGGATGCGGCTGGTCAGCACGAAGGGCAGACCGGCAAAGGAGGATACGTTATAGTATTCGCCGATCATCACGTCGCCCTTATAGTTGCCCTTATCGCACCAGGCAGAAAGGCGGTTCAGCAAAATCTGGTTTGCCTCGGTACATACGGGATCGTCAATATCGTGGACGTAGCAACGCTCAATGACATAGAACACGATAGTTGTGTTGTCGTAGTCAAAGTCTGCAGGCAACGGCTTATCCGGCACGGGGAGCGTTTCGTGGTAAGCGCAGACAACGATATGGATTTTCCGCTTGATTCTGCCCTCTGCATAGGCCTGCTTAATGGCCTTATCTGCCTCGTAAGCAACCCGCAGAAGGCGGGTGGCATAGTTGCCCAGCTCCTGGCATTCCTCACACTGGCACCATTTGCCGCCGTCCAAAGCCCAAATATGCAGATGGTCAGCGTGTTTCCATTTACCCTCTGCCAAATCATTCACCAGCAGACGGCACATCTCTGTAACGCCATCTTTGTTGGAGGTACACACATTATAAACAGCGTGCCAGCCCTTTGCAGGATCACGTGTTACGTCCTTTTGGCGCTCACCGTCATAGAGTGCATACCACTCAGGGTGGGCATCGCCATAAGTAAATTCGCCGTTCTTGCCACTGGGAGCTGTGCAGTTGGGGCTGACGGGATAGGGATCGGCGGGCTTGCCTTCGCCGCCATAAATGGCGTGGCAGAAGGGATACTCATTCTTGCTGTCGGTATACTGTTCGAACACATCGTGTCCGCCTACGGATCTGATGATGCCCAGCTTCTTACGGTAGTTGTCGTCACCACCCACAATACTGGAGTCATTAAACCGGTTGTGGGCCATCCACTGGAAGAACGCTTCATCGCCCGCCACAAATTCAGACCGTGTACCACGGGTGATAAAGCTGGGAGATTCTTGCATATCAAACACTTTTTCTGCGCAGGGCTCACCATAAGAGGGATCGCCGGGCTCAAAGAAGTGAACACCCAGACGCTCCAGGTAAGCAAATGCGCCGTACATAACGCCAACACGGTCAGCGCCGGTAAGCAGTACATACTGTACGCCGTCTTTTTCCAGACCGACGATGCGCAGAGTTTCTGCGGGCATATCGGCATCCAGCTTGATAGCAAACTCCTTGCAGAAATCAATCACTGCGGGATTGTCAGCAGTTCCCATCAGGATCACTGTGCCGGTACGGTTTGCCCAGCCTTCCTGCATCTCTACCAGGGCAACCTCGCCCTTCAGGTAGCGGGCAATATCTGTGGCTGCCCAGGCAACCGTACAGGTAGTTTGATCTGCTACCTGGCTGTCGTCCCACCAGTCAATCCTTTGCTCTGCATTAGCAGCTGTCTGGATATCAGGATAGGAACCTTTTGAAACAAGAATTGTATACTTCATTGTCTATCCTCCCGTAATTTTTTTGTGAAGATAATATTTTTTACCGGCGCGAAGAACACCGGTCTGTTTATGCGCAAGCATTATTTTCATTATACACGTTTTTGATTTCGCAATCTATACACAGTCTTGCTAGATTTTTGTACAATATTGCTTTTTTGATTGCTGAGCAAATATTTGCAACAGGATACAATCTAACTATACCTGCCGGCAACGGTTTATGCAAGCACTTTCTGTGAAAATGCAGAAGACTTTTTATTTTCAGGCATTTGGGAAGAGGCGTTTCATTACATCATTGCCGCCTTTTCCGAAATAATCGTGGAGCGTTACATATTCCTTGTAGAGTTTTTGATAAGCTTCGTGATTTTTCTCATTGGGATAGTAGCGCTTGGTAACCGGCGCGCCCATTACCTTCGCAGCCACTTGCAGATTGGGATATACCCCAGCCGCTACCGCGGCGTAAATGGCGCTACCCAATGCCCCTGCCTGGGTGCTTTGGCAAACACCAATCTCCCGATTCAGCACGTCTGCATAAATCTGCATCAGCAGCGCGTTTTTATTGGCAATGCCGCCTGCTACTTTGATGGTGCTGACAGGGAATTTTAACGCATCCAAAATCATTCTTGTGCCAAAGGCAGTTGCCTCCAGCAATGCGCGGTAGATATCCTCCGGCTTTGTGCCTAAGGTCAAGCCCAGAATCATACCGGAAAGCTGGGAATCATCCAGTACACTGCGGTTGCCGTTGAACCAGTCGAGGGCAACAAGCCCAGTCTGCCCTACTGTCTGCTTTTCAGCTTTTTCCGTCAAGAGGGTGTGCAAATTGATACCACGGCGCTCGGCTTCCTCTTTGTAATGGGCAGGAACACTGTTTTTCACGAACCAGTCGAAGATATCCCCTACTGCAGCCTGTCCTGCCTCATAGGTGGCAAGGCCGGGAATTACACCATCTTGCACATAGCCGCAAATGCCCTTCACATTTTCAGCGGTATTTGCGTTGACAATATGGCAGGATGAGGTGCCCATAATCAGCATCAGCTCCCCTGCTTCGGTAATCTGCAAAGCCGGCATAGCTGCGTGGGCATCAATTTGGGGTACGGCAACAGGTGTGCCTATAGGTAATCCGGTGAGCGCTGCGCCTTCCCGGCAAAGCTTACCGGCAGGTCCGCTGAAATCTACGATGTTTTCCGATAGCTTTGTGCCTACAATGCCGTCAAGTCCCTTGTCCAGCGCCACCATAAAGTCATTGGATGGATAGGCACGATTATGATAAAGTCCTTTGTAGCCGGCAAAGGGCAGGCTGTGGATTTCCTTGCCAATCAGCTTGGACACCAGCCAGTCTGCCGCCTCCATAAACCG
>JAZNDB010000184.1:0-2534 GCA_045587845.1 Faecousia sp. | reverse complement strand
GGTGCCGTTGACCTGCAAATCATAAGCTGCCATATCGTCAAGCATATTTAAATAATGTTTCCGCTGGGGGCAGCCGCCGATGTAAAGATTCATACAATACAGATCGACACCCTCTTTTCTTGCCAGCTGGTGCAGATACCGCTGGGCGTCCATAGAAAAACTGTTGCCGATAGACAGAATTTTCATTTTTCTTCCTCCTAAGTAAAGCATCATACAGATGTATTTTCTCTCAAATTACTATTTTACCAAACAATGGCAGGATTGCAAGCAAAATAAAAAAAGTTTACAATTGACAAGGGTTTTTTACGGTGGTAAAATGAAACAGACAACTGGATAACGCTGTTTCGTGGCTGCTTAGGGGTAACACCTATGCAGCTGAACAAGATAATCGGGTGCAAATCCCGAACGGTACCGCCGCTGTAAGTGCTGTTGGATGCCTTTTGACGAAAGTCAGTCACTGAGAAATCGGGAAGGCAAGGCAGTCCGCAAAGGCCGCAACCTCCTTTGCAAAGGCACAAGTCAGAAGACCTACGAAATAGCCTCTCCTTCTCTCTGCGTGTCTACAGAGGGAACGCTTGTCGCGGAAAAACGGCCGCGGTGCATTTGCGCGCCGTGGTACTTTTATTTTTTGGAGGTAATTTTATGAACAAGAAACTGATCGCATTGGTAATTGCGCTGGCAGTGTTGGTGGCGGCGTTGGTTGCGGTGTACTTTGTCACCCGTCCCGAAACCACCGCGGGAATGAAGTCCTTTACCGTGGAGATTGTCCACAAGGACGGAACATCTAAGAAACTGGAAATGCAGTCTGAAGCGGAATTTTTAGGCGATGCGCTGGAAGAGAAAAAGCTGATTGCCTACGAAAACGGCGCTTACGGCAAGTATATTCTGGCGGCAGACGGTGAGCAGGCTGTTTTTGAAACAGACGGAGCTTACTGGGCATTCTATGTGGGCGAGGAATACGCTATGCTGGGCGTGGACCAGACCCCTATTGAAGAAGGAAAGATCTATAAGCTGGTCTATACGGTGGATACAGCAGAATAAACCAAAAAGGCAGGTTGCAAAACAAGGCGTGTGGGGTCTCCCACACGCCTTTTCTGATGTATATACTGTAGGGGCTGACACAAGATTGGAATGACACATAAATTTGTAGGGGCCGGCGTCCTCGACGGCCCGCGTATAATCATACTTTCTCACCGGCGAGAAAGTATGCAAAGAGCCGCCGGGACCTCCCGTATGGTCCCGGACCCCCAGACGGCTAAAGGGAGAAGTGGCACGAAACCATTACTGCAAACAAACTTTTTTGCACTTCCCTCTTTAGAATTCCCTACGCAGGCCTTTGTAGGGGCGACCATCGGTCGTTCGTTACCTTGACGCTTCTGTGCTGTGCGCGGACGAGCAATGCTCGCCCCTACATTTGTACGTAACAAACCGTTGTAGGGGCCGGCGTCCTCGACGGCCCGAAAAAACTGTCATTGCGAGGAGCCGTGTAATGGCGACGTGGCAATCTCTTACATTTCGGAATAATGCGCTTTTGTTGCTCTTTGGCGGCAAAAAGAGAAAATCACAGGTTGTGCTTGTAAAAAAGGGCGGTTTGTGATAAACTAAATTGAAAATTTATGGAAAGAATCCCTTGGAGGCGCTTATGTACGTTTCTCCCCCTTAATTTCCTTTTAATAGAAGCAAAAATACTTTGGAGGATATTATGTCAACCTTAATTGAAGAAATCAGCCGACGTCGTACCTTTGCCATCATCTCCCACCCCGACGCCGGTAAAACCACCTTAACAGAAAAATTCCTGCTTTACGGCGGCGCAATCGCCCAGGCAGGCGCAGTTAAGGGCAAGAAAAACTCCCGGGCAGCCACTTCGGACTGGATGGAAATCGAAAAGCAGAGAGGTATTTCTGTTACCTCGTCTGTGATGCAGTTCCAATACAACGGATTTTGTATCAACATTCTGGATACCCCCGGTCACCAGGACTTCTCTGAGGACACCTACCGCACATTGATGGCGGCAGACAGCGCTGTGATGGTGATTGACGGGGCAAAGGGCGTGGAGCCCCAGACCCGCAAGTTGTTCAAGGTCTGCGCTATGCGGCACATTCCCATTTTTACCTTTATTAATAAGATGGACCGGGAGACCCAGGACCGCTTTGACCTGCTGGACGAGGTGGAACGGGAGCTGGGTATCGAAACCTACGCAATGAACTGGCCCATCGGCTGCGGCAAGGACTTTCAGGGCGTTTACGACCGGGAAAAGAGCCAACTGCTGTTTTTCTCCGGTGTAAGCGGCAAAGCCAAGGCGGAAAAAATGGAAGTAGACCTGTACGACAAAAAGGTTGCGGAGCTTTTGGATTCTGATGCCAAGCATCAGCAGCTTATTGACGATGTAGAGCTTCTTTCTGCCGGTCGGGAAATGGATATGGAGGCCGTGCGCAACGGCCAGCTTTCCCCTGTGTTCTTCGGCTCTGCGCTGACCAACTTCGGCATTGAGCCGTTCCTGGAGAATTTTCTGAAGCTGACACCGCCCCCACTGT
>JAZNDB010000183.1:0-2413 GCA_045587845.1 Faecousia sp. | reverse complement strand
TGGAAATTCTGCGCGATGGACATAATTTGTTCCATCATTTGCGGATTGCCCAAAATGGCATTTAACTGGGATTCCATATTTTCCATCATTTGCCTCCCAGTTCTTTCAGGAGCTTTTGTGCTTCATCGGAGGAGAGCATAGCGCTTAGGGTTTGGCTGGCTTGGGCATAGTCACCGGTCTTAGCTTGGGAGACCGCTTGTTCCACTTTACTATTGTCCTGCTTTTGCAGCATAGCAATCAACTGTTGACCTGCGGGGCTTTTGGCCAAACGCATAATCTCCTCCATAGAAAAATCCTGACTTTTTTTCTGCATTATGATTGCCTCCTGTCCAAATGCCTGTTATAATACTTCTGAGAATAGTATATGCAGGCAATCGTGCAGAGGTGAACTATGCGAATACTTGTTTTTTCAGATTCTCACGCCAGTACGCGGTTTATGCGAAAATGCGTGGAGGTAATGAAGCCCGATGCAATGGTGCATCTGGGAGATTATTATGATGATGGGCAAGTCTTGGGGGAAATCTTTCCCAAGATTCCCTTGCATCAGGTGGCGGGAAATTGCGATAAATACCGCAGCCCTATCCACGCCCGGGAATGGCTCTGCTACGACCTGTGTGGTGTAAGGACCTATATGACCCACGGACACAGGGAACGGGTGAAGTCTGGCATCGGTGGCCTTGTGGCGGAAGCCCGCCGTAACGGGGCGCAAATTGCGTTGTACGGTCACACCCATATTCCTGATTGCCATCAAGAGTCCGATGGCCTGTGGGTGTTGAATCCGGGCAGCGCGGGGTGTTCGGCAGGTGTGCTGGTAACAGACGGTCAGCAGGTAACTGCGTGTTATTTATTAACTGAGAAGGACTTGGAGGATACGTTATGATTTTAACCATTGATATTGGTAATTCCAACATTGTATTGGGCGGTGTTCGGGAGGATACCATTGTTTTTGAGGCAAGGCTGCGTACCGAAACTACAAAAACGTCAGACCAGTACTGTGTGGACCTGAAAATCCTTTTGGATGTATACGGTGTCCGCCCGGAGGATGTGGAGGGTTGCATTATTTCCTCGGTGGTTCCCCAGGTGTTGAATTCCTTCCAAACGGCAATCAAAAAGCTGACCGGCAAGACCAGTTTGGTGGTAGGTCCCGGAATTAAGACGGGGCTGGATATTCGTTTGGAAAACCCGGGGCAGACAGGCGCAGATTTGGTGGTGGCAGACGTGGCGGCTCTGCGTGAACATAAGCCCCCTCTGATTGTGATTGATATGGGAACAGCCACCACGATGTCCGTTCTGGATGAAAACGGCGCCCATATTGGCGGCTGCATTATTCCCGGTGTGCAGATTTCCCTGTCAGCCCTCACCGATAAAACGGCGTTGCTCCCCGGCCTGCAGTTAGACCAGCCCAAACGCGCCATTGGAAGAAATACCATAGATGCAATGCGCTCCGGTATTATGATGGGCACAGCCTGTATGCTGGACGGTATGGTGGAGCGTATGGAGCAGGAGCTGGGTTGTAAAACAACGGTGGTTGCCACCGGTGGCATTGCCAAATTCATCGTGCCCCTGTGCAAAACACCTATGATTTACGATAAGGACCTGCTGATTAAGGGCTTGGTTGCCCTGTATAAGGACAATCAGAAAAAAGCTTTATAATACCATAAGCAGTAGCAGCATTGCGCCGATGCCCATACCGCTTACAGCTACCAACAAGGTGTCCAAAACCTTGTGGAGCATCTCGCGGCGGGTGGCGGCATTGGGATAGGGAACTGTAGGACGATAATTGGTTTTACAGATAGCAGCTTTCATTGGTTATACCTCCTGTGTTTTATCTTATGCTAACAGTATAAAGAGGTATAAGTCCTAAAAAACGGACTAATTAAACAGAAGAAAATGGCCCTTGCAAGGGCTATCGTATCGTGCTAAAATGTGATTATCAGGAATCATATGGAAAAGGCGGTGTGTGTATGGGCTTTTCTCAAAAATGGAATAGCTTTATGGAGAGCGAAGGAATGCAAAAGTTTACCGGCTTTCTGAAGCGAATTGGAATTGTACTTGGCCTCACAGCAAAATGGGGCTTTAAGATTCGTAGCCTGGTGTTGGCAATCCCTGTGTTTATCTGCGCCGGCGCATTGGCAATTCGAAACGCAAGGCAGCTTCCGGAACTGGTGGGCGTCAACATACTGGCCAGTGGCGAGTATCAATGGTTTGTCTCCCGGGGTACAGCGGTGCTGATTCCCTTCGGTGTTACAGTTGTGTGCCTGCTGATGATGCTTTGTTCAAAGAAAATTCTCTACCCTTGGCTCATTAGCCTGTTTTCCTTGGTGTTACCTTTGGTTGTCTGGCTTACCAACAACCTACCCACATAAAATTAAATTGCCGGAACACTTATGGCAAAACTCCTTACAGGGCGTTG
>JAZNDB010000182.1:0-2766 GCA_045587845.1 Faecousia sp. | reverse complement strand
TATTGGGTTTTCTCGTGATCCAATTGTTATGGGATTAAATGCTTGGATATGGAGGTAGTCCGTGTTATAATTGCCGCAAATATGGTTATATATTGGTTGGAGAATTACTATGTCAGAACCTAGATATCATTTGGAGGGCATTGTCCGTACCCGTGATGCGGGAATGGAAGACTTTGAGGGCCCACTGGATGTTATTTTCCTGTTGCTGAGCAAAAATAAAATTGAAATTCAAGATGTGTCAATAACTGCGATTCTTGAACAATATCTTAGTTACCTGGATGAGATGAAACGGCTGGATATGGAAATTGCCAGTGAGTTCATTACAATGGCAAGCCATCTGATGCTGATAAAGACAAAAATGTTATTGTCAGAGGCTGAGCGGCAGGAAGCACAGAGCGAACTGGATATTCTTCGGCAGAGTCTGCTGGAACGGCAACAGAAAGAAGCAATTGAGCAAATTCGTATTGCGGTGGACTACCTGGAGCCAAGAAATGAAATTGGTTGCTGCCTGTTTACCAAGCAGCCTGAGCCTTTGAAGAAAGGGCGTGCCTATCAATATAAGCATCTACCGGATGATTTGCTGCGGGCTTTGGAGGAAATTGAACTTAGAAATAACAGTCAATTGCCGCCGCCTGCTGTGAACTTCAGGGGTATTGTCGGTAAGGAACCCTATCCTGTTACCAAAAAAGCAAGACAATTGGTGAGGATACTGGTTATGCGCGGTGCCGAATTTCTAAAGAGTCTGTTTAAAGGCAATAGAAGCCGTTCTGAGATCGTCGCAACATTTATTGCAATTTTGGAATTGTGCAAAACAGGCTCTGCTGTGCTGGAAGACGATATTACCGGCGAGAATCCCAATGTGCGTTTGATCAAAACACCGGAAGAGGATGAGAGCTATGGAACAAACTGAACTGCAGCGTGCCATCGAAGCGATCCTTTTCGCTGCCGGTGAGCCGGTAGAGGCGATAAGAATTGCTACTGCCCTGGAAACTGATATCAACGACATTTTGGAAGCAGCGGATACAATGGCGAATGATTGGGCGTTTCAGCGCAGAGGAATCCGTATTGTAAAGCTGGAAGATGCCTACCAAATGGTTTCTTCCGGTGAGATGGCTGACTATGTTGCAAAAGCATTAGAGACGCGCAAACCGCCAAAGCTTTCTTCTTCCCAGCTCGAGACCCTTACCATTGTGGCATATTATCAGCCTGCCACAAAGGCTATGGTTGAAAAAATACGCGGCGTTGATTCTTCCTATTCGGTAGGTGCGCTGCTGAATAAAAAACTGATTGAAGAAGCAGGGAGACTGGATGTTCCCGGACGCCCCATTCTGTATCGGACAACAGCGGACTTCCTTCGAACTTTTGGACTTCGGTCTTTGGAGGAACTTCCGGAAATTGAGAGGATCAGCTTTGGCGAGCCTGTGGAGGAAATGATCCAGGAGGAAATTAAGGAGGGAGATTGATGGGGTGGCTCATCGCTCTTGGTATCCTGGTGTTGTTGTCTGTTGTACCGTTGGGGATTTGCGTCCTTTATGACAGCGATGGCCCGGTTATCAAGATCATTGCGGGACCTCTGCATTTGCAGATCATTCCGTCTAAGAAAAAGACTGATAAAGACAAAAGAAACGAAAAGAAAGCCCAAAAGGTAAAACCGGCAGCCCCTGAAAAAACGTCTCAAAAAGCAACTGCCAACACCAAAGAAAAGGGTGGAAGCTTTTTGGACTTCATGCCACTGGTACAGTTGGCATTGGACTTTTTGGGTACATCCATTAGAAAG
Source organism: Faecousia sp. (assembly GCA_045587845.1). Taxonomy (GTDB): domain Bacteria; phylum Bacillota; class Clostridia; order Oscillospirales; family Oscillospiraceae; genus Faecousia. The sequence goes on along the minus strand of JAZNDB010000182.1, from coordinate 989 downwards.
CTTCGTATCAGTCGTTTGGAACTGAATTTGGTTTTGGCAGGCGATCACCCCTGTGATCTTGCAATCAACTATGGAAAGGCCTGTGCGACCCTAGGCAATTTATGGCCCCGCTTGGAAGAAATCTTTGTAATTAAGAAACGCGACGTCCAGATCCAATGCGACTTTGAAGCATCACAGACCCTAATTACAGCACATGCAGACATCACGATTACCCTGGGCAGGCTGCTATATCTGATATTCAGCTATGGTGTGCGTGCGGTGATTCAGTATGTAAAAATCACGAACAAAAGAAAAGGCGGTGCAGCAACATGAGCAATTCTCTTCCTAATATGCTTGAAAACACTATTGCTAAAATTCGCGATATGGTGGATGTCAATTCTGTTGTAGGCAATCCTATTACCACCAATGACGGAGTCACTATTATTCCTATTTCAAAGGTTAGTGTAGGCTTTGGCGGCGGTGGCTCTGACTTTGTTTCAAAGAATGTTAATAAGCAGGAAAATCCCTTTGGTGGTGGCGCAGGCGGCGGTGTGAAAATCACGCCTATTGCATTTTTGATTGTCAAAGATGGCTCCGTGCGGATGCTTCCTGTTGCAGCGCCTGCTAACACTACGGCAGACAGACTAGTGGAAATGGTGCCGGATGTTTTGGACAAGGTGTCAAACTTTATCGATAGTCACACCAATAAGAACGCCGAGTAAGAAACAGAATAAACCTTCCCTCAAATGAGAACACTAGTTTGGGGTGAAGTAATGAAACGCTTATTTGCCATGGCGGCGGCTGCACTACTGGCCGCCGCCTGTATATTTCCTGTTGAGGTGCAGGCAATTTCTGCGAGAAAAGCGATATTGCTGGATGGAACAACAGGAAGAGTGCTTTATGAAAAGGAAGCAGACAGCCGCAGTCTGATTGCCAGCACAACTAAGATAATGACGGCATTGGTTATTTGTGAACAGTGTAATGTGCTGGATCGGATGCGCATTCCCAAA
>JAZNDB010000181.1:0-7937 GCA_045587845.1 Faecousia sp. | reverse complement strand
AACTCCTTGGCTCACAGAACGACATGGCTACGATCCGACTTACTGTACAGCCTATGCCGATGTTATCACAAACGTATCCGATTGCTTCAGTGATTATGATTTGCAGGACCAGAGCATTCCGTTCTATCAAATCATATTCCAGAACGATATTTTGCTTACCGCAGATGGACTTAACACCACCGTTGACTATGAATATGCATTCTTGAAGGCATTGGAGACTGGCGCCAGCTTGAAGTTCAATCTGATTTACGGTGATGTATCTAAGCTGGTTGGCACAGAGTACAACACAATGGTTTCCTACTCTTATGAATATTGGAAGAGTGCAATCGTTGAGAAGTATGTAGAAATGCAAAAAGTCACAGCGCAGTTTGCAGGTAAGGAAATTGTAAGACATGAGCAGTTAGAAGATGATGTAGCTTTGACGGTATATGAGAACGGCAAGTTGGTTGTCAACTACAGCAACGAGGCATATACCTATGGCGGCCAGGAAGTCGCGCCCAGAAGCTACCTTGTCCTCGCGGGAGGTGCAAAATGAAAAAAATAAAAGGTCGCACACTGTTGACCCCAACCGATAAAACAGGACTGCTGTTTGTTTTGCCCTTTATTATCGGCTTTGTATGGCTGTTTATGAAACCGCTGCTGGAGTCACTGAACTACACATTCCACAGAATCACAATGGGTACCGATGGCTTAATTCTAACCCCCATTGGTTTTGATAACTGGAAGTATATGGCAACCACAGACGCTGATTTTATTAAAAAACTGATTACAATGACCTCCGGTATGCTGGTGGAGATCCTTGTGATTATGTTTATCAGTATTTTCCTGGCTGTTCTGCTGGTAGATAAATTCCCCGGCCGTTTGTTCTTCCGTACGGCATTGTTCCTGCCTATGATTTTTGGCGCAGCACCCATTATGAGTGCGTTCCACACACTGGGCGGCGATGATTCTATGGAAGCGCAGAGTAATGCCTTTGTTACTATGTCCGGCGAAATGACTGGCTTTGTTAAAGAAATTATTGATAGCTTCGGCATTCTTACGCCAGTCATAGAAAAATTCACGGTGTACGCTGGTACACTATTCAATCTGGTGTGGGATACTTCCTTGCAGATCGTTATTTTCATCATTGGCTTGCAAGCGATTCCCAGCCACCTCTATGAGGTAGCAAAGATGGAGGGCGCAACCAAATGGGAGACCTTCTGGAAGATCACCTTCCCGTTGCTTACCCCCAGCATTTTGCTGTGCCTGGTTTACTCCGTTATCAACTACTTCAACAAGAGTACCAACTCCATCGTTGTGATGATTAGTAATAATATGGCTGCACGTTTGGACTATGCATGTACACAGAGCTGGGCTTATGCTCTAATGATTTTTGCTGTTGTTCTGCTTATCAATGCATTTATGTCCAAAAGAGTTATCAACTTAGACTAAGAAGGAGGAGTGAAAGTTTATGGCGCGTAGAACCCTGATAAATAAAAATTTGCTTTCTCCTGCAGGAAACTTTATCTATAAGTTGTTTCGTTATTTGTTGCTCTTGGGCATCAGCTACATTGCGCTGTTCCCCATCATTAAGATGGTAAGCGCATCTCTCTCAACCGCAGAGGATTACTTCAGCAATGGCGCTGGCTTCTTGCCCACAAACCCCACATTTGAGAACTTTAAAAACAGCCAAAGTTACTTTCCTATCCTGAAGCCTTTAAAGGTAACGCTGATTATTACGGTATCTTGCACAATTGTGTCCGTTTTTATTTGTTCTCTGGTAGGCTATGGCTTAGGTAGATATCAGTTTAAGGGTAGTAATTTGGTGTATGCAGCAGTTCTGTTTACCATTATTATGCCTATTCAGACAGCGCAGATTCCCTTGGTTTACTACTACCGCTGGTTTGATTTCTTTGGCATTGGCAAGCTTATCGGCTTGTTCACCGGAAAAACGGTGACGGTCAACCTGCTAACCAATATTAGCAGCTTACTTGTGCCTGCGCTGTTTGGTGTTGGCTTGAATGCAGGTATCTTTATCTTCCTGTTCCGTCAATTCTTTGCAGGTATGTCAAAGGATTTGGAGGAGGCAGCAAAGCTGGATGGCTGCAATCCCTTCAAAATCTACTGGAAGGTTATGCTTCCCAACATCATTCCGGTTATGGTAACAGTTCTTCTGCTTTCCACCATTTATTACTGGAATGACTCTCTGGTAACCGGTATGCTGAATCTGAATATTGGTAATACCTTGATGGTTGACGTGGCGAAGATGATTTCCAGCCACGTTGGCGCAAGCCAGCTTACCTACATTCGTATGCAGGTTGAGTATTACTCAATTTTGTTGCTGGCTGTCTTACCCTTGGTTGCAGTGTTTATTTTCTGCCAAAAGTTCTTTGTGGAATGTATGGACCGTTCCGGCAGCAAGGGCTAATTGGCAAATCGTATACACCTATTTAAAAATTTTGTGCACATTGCATAAAAGACAACATCTACATTACGCAATACTATACAAGTGGTAAAACAGGTGTTGAAAAGTCAGGGAATATTTGCTATAATAGTTGGGTGTAATAGCGTGACTATTATAGCGAATTCCAAATAGAACAATAATGAAAAGGAGCTAAAATAATGAAGAAACTATTGGCACTGCTTTTGGTACTGTGTATGGTTTTGAGTATGGTTGCTTGTGCTAAGCCCAGCGATTCTGCGGATAGCACTACTACCGAAGAAACCGAAGAGACCGAAGAAACATTTATGGAACGTGAGGATATTACTGTTGTTGACGAGGCTGACCTGGTCTTGAAGACTGACGACGTTGACAGCAACGAAGCTTACATCAACCCTGAAAAGTTCGGCGGCAAGACGCTGCAGATCGCTGGTGTTGATAGCGATTCCTTTGACGACATTTCCAATATGGGCAAGGGTGACTATAACTGGATGCTCCGCGCTGCGATTTCTGACTGGGCTGCTCTGAACAATGTTGAGATTGAGTACGTTTGCGATAATGAATCCAAGTCTATTCTGACTGCTGTTAACGCAGGCGAAACTCCCGACATCGTTTTGGGCTCCAACGCATTCCCTCAGTTGCCCAATCTGGGTATCACCAGAGCATTTACCGAAGAAGAGCGCGCTGTTGTGGCCAAGATCGTTGGCGAAGGCTGGCTGGATATGATGAGCTACAAGGGCGAATCTCACGGTGTTGAGTTCCCTTGGGGTGGTAACCACTGGTACTACTACAACAGAACTATGTATGAAAACTATGGCGCTAAGTCTCCTAAGGAGTACTATCTGGAAGGCAACTGGACCTTCGACACAATGGAAAAGTGCCACGAGAGCGTAACAAAGGACAATAACGGTGACGGTAAGATCAACGAAGACGATACCTACGGTATGTCTGCTGACTACTTTGGATACTTCACACAAGCCTACGAAGTTATCGAAGGCGAAGACGGTAAGCTGACACCCAATATCGGCAACTCTGCTGAGTACAGAAGAATTCTGGAAATCAAGTACAAGGGCCGCACTGAGACTCTGTCTGTTGCACCTGGCTACTACTCCTGTCTGACATCTGTAAACCCCCGTCCCTCTGCACACTATGCTGATGCTGAATGGTACAACTTCGAGCACCTGTATCAAGTGCTGGACAACGGTGACGTTGTTGAGTGTCTGCCCTGCCCCGTAGTTAGCACCGAGCAGCCCACCCGTGCAACAAACCACACCGTTCGTTATATGGCTATGCTGAACAGCTGTGATGAGAACGAGGCTGCATTTGCTCTGTTCTGCTACATTCTGAAGGTTGGTATGCGTTACATTTCTGACTTTAGTGTTGGTCTGTATGAGTGTACTTACGATGGAATCCAGGGTGCCAGCGACTACAGTAAGGGCTGGGTTAAGCAGTTCAATAAGGTTCTGCGTGATAGAAAAAGAGCTTTCGTAGAAATTGAGGACTGGGATCAGGAAAGCTATATTCAGATGGTTAAGGATCTGTTCTCTGTCGATTCAAGACAGTATGTTTTCCGTAAGTACGAAGGCCAGGAGAAGTTCAGTGGTTCTACTGAAGGCCTGCCTCCCGCATCTGTTATCGCTAAGTACGTAGAATACCAGAATGCCTGGATTGCTAAGTACAATAGCTTGTACGCAAACTAATTTATTGAAATAATCCCCTATTAGGAGCAGTTGCCTCGGCAACTGCTCCTTATATTTAAGTCCGATGTCATTGCGAGGGAGAGGAACAACCGTGGTAATCCCCTATTCTGTGAATTGTCCGGATAGTGATATTTTGATATGAAAATTGCAAAAAATGGTTTTCTATATGGATTTTATTGGGGATTTGTGGTATAGTTACTGTGTATGAAATAATCCATCCAAAAGGATGAAAACAAATAAGAAAGCGTGAAAACTATGACAAAGATTGATATTTACTCCGGCTTTCTTGGCGCCGGAAAAACAACTCTTATTAAGAAGATGATTGCGCAAGGCTATACTGGAGAAAAGCTGGTTCTCATTGAGAACGAATTTGGCGAAATTGGTATCGACGGTGGCTTTCTGCAAGATGCAGGCATTAACATTACCGAAATGAACTCGGGTTGTATTTGTTGTAGCCTGGTGGGTGACTTTGGAAAGGCTTTGGAACAGGTCATTACCCAGTATAACCCGGATCGCATTGTAATTGAGCCCTCCGGTGTAGGAAAACTTTCTGACGTGATTGCGGCAGTGGAAAAGGTTACTAACGAGAATGTAGTGTTGGGGTCAGCGGTTGCGGTTGTTGACGCAAGCAAGGTGAAAGTCTATATGAAGAATTTCGGCGAGTTTTACAACAACCAAATTGAATCTGCTGAAACCATCATCCTGTCCCGTACAGATAGCATTTCGCAGGAAAAGCTGGATACTGCCGTTGCATTGCTTAGAGAGCATAATACGAAAGCTACCATTGTTACAACCCCCTGGGATTCTCTGTCGGGCAAACAAATTTTAGAGGCTATGGAGGGCGCAGCCAGCATTTCTGCTGAATTGGCGCAGATGGAGGCAGAGCACCACTACCACCATCACCACGAAGAAGAGCACCATTGCTGCGGCCACCATCACCACGAAGAAGAGCACCACTGCTGCGGTCACCATCACCACGAAGAAGAGCACCATTGCTGCGGCCACCATCACCACGACCACGATGCCCATTGCTCCTGTGGACACGATCACCACGATCACCATCACGCCGATGAGGTGTTTACCGCCTGGGGAGTGGAAACCCACAAGAAATACACAGCAGATACCCTGCGTCGTGCATTGGAAATCTTAGATAGCGGCGAGGTGGGCATTACTCTCCGCGCAAAAGGCATTGTAGACACAGAGGATGGTCAGTGGCTGTACTTTGATTATGTACCCGGTGAAATAAATCTGCGGACAGGTACACCTGCCGTGACAGGCAAGTTATGCGTCATTGGTTCTGAACTGAACGAGGAAGCCATAGCAAAATTGTTTGGAGTGTAATATGGTACAGATTCCTGTTTATGTGTTTACCGGTTTTCTGGATTCCGGTAAGACGAAATTTATTCAAGAAACCCTGGAAGATCCCCGTTTTAATGCAGGGGAACGGACACTTCTTTTGGTGTGTGAGGAGGGTGAGGAGGAGTACAACTTTTCTGCCTATCCCAGCCAAAATGTGTTTATGGAAGTGGTTGACCAGCAAAATATTACCACAAAACAGTTGCGGGATTTTGCAAAAAAATATAAGATCCAGCGGGTTGTGGCAGAACTGAACGGTATGCAATTAGTGGGAGATTTTTACGGCCGATTCCCTGAGGAATGGGCAATCGCCCAAGAGGTGATGTTTGCGGATGCCACCACCTTTTTGACCTACAATGCAAATATGCGCAACCTGGTTATGGACAAGCTGGTAGGTGGACAAATGGTTGTTTTTAACCGGTTGACTCCCGGGCAGGATACAATGCCACTGCATAAAATTGTCCGGGCAGCCAATCGCCGTATGGATATTCTTTACGATTATACTGATGGTACAACCGCCTACGACGAGATTGAGGACCCACTACCCTTTGATATCAATGCGCCTGTGATTATGGTGAGTGACGAGGATTACGCTTTATGGTATCGGGATATAACGGAAGAACCTCAAAAGTATGACGGCAAAACCGTTAGCTTTAAGGGACAGGTGGCAATGCTGCGTCGGGAGAAGAACACGATGTTTGCCCCCGGCAGATTCGTAATGACCTGTTGTGAAGACGACATTCAGTTTTTGGGAGTGCCGTGCAAATACGATAAAGTAAAAGAGCTGGAACCTCGTTCCTGGGTGGCAGTTACGGCAAATATTTCTGCAGAAAACCACGTTCTTTACGGAGGAGAACTGGGTCCTGTGCTAGCTGCCGTTCGGGTAGAGCCTGCCCAGCCGGCAATTCCGGATGTAGCAACATTTTAACAGAAAGGAGCGGCTTATGTATCAGCCATTAGCGGATTTATTGCGTCCTGATACCTTGGATGAGGTATTTGGACAAGAGCATATTTTGGGAAAAGGGGCGGTGCTGCGCCGCTTGATTGACTCGGGAAACATTCCCAATATGATTTTTTATGGGCCTAGCGGAACAGGAAAAACCACCGTTGCTAATATTATTGCCAAGCAGACAAATCGTACTCTTTATCAGCTCAATGCCACTACCGCATCTACGTCGGATATCAAAAACATCGTGGCGCAGTTGGATACCTTTATGGCGCCCAACGGTGTGCTGCTATATTTGGACGAGATTCAGTCCTTCAATAAAAAGCAGCAGCAATCACTGCTGGAATACATCGAAAATGGCAAAATCACCTTGATTGCATCTACTACGGAAAATCCCTATTTTTACGTATTTAATGCGATTTTAAGCCGTTCAACGGTATTCGAGTTCAAACAGCTATCCAAAGACGCGGTGCTGCAAGCGGTGGAGCGGGCAGTGGATTACTTAGAAAACAGAACGGCATTAAAAGCAGATTGCGAGGAGGGCGCGTTACAATATATCTCCTCAGCCTGCGGGGGTGACCTGCGAAAGGCGCTCAATGCGGTGGAAGTACTATTTTCTGCAGGTGTTTCTGACGGTAAGACCCTGAAACTGACTATGGAAGATGCCAAGGCCGTCACCCAAAAAAGCGCAATGCGCGCAGACCGTGATGGCGATAACCACTATGATTTACTCTCCGCATTGCAAAAATCCATTCGCGGCTCTGACCCCGATGCGGCCTGTCACTATTTAGCCCGTCTGTTGGAGGTAGGGCAGATGCAATCTGCCTGCCGTCGGCTTATGGTAATCGCCGCGGAGGACGTGGGCCTTGCCTATCCAATGATTATTCCCATCGTGAAATCCTGTGTGGATATGGCGCTGATGCTGGGAATGCCCGAAGCGCGAATCCCGTTGGGAGATGCGGCGGTACTGATGGCTACCAGCCCAAAATCCAATACCGGACATATTGCGCTGGATAGCGCGCTTGCTGATGTTCGTAAGGGAATCACCGGCGATTTTCCCCGCCACCTGCAAAATATGCACGCAGATACCTACACAATGGAACGGGAGCAGGGATATCTCTATCCCCATAGCTTCCCCCATAACTGGGTAAAACAGCAATACCTGCCGGATGAATTGGCAGGAAAGCAGTATTACACCTATGGCGACAACAAGCTGGAACAGGCGGCAAAACAGTACTGGCAAGCCATAAAGGGGGAGTAATATGGACGTGCAGATTGGAGATATCCTTACAATGAAAAAAGCCCACCCTTGTGGTGAAAAGCAGTGGCGGGTTTTGCGTACAGGCGCGGATTTTCGATTGAAATGTCTGGGCTGTGGCCACGAAATTATGGTCCCCCGTTTTAAGGCAGAAAAAAATATCCGAACCATTACAAAGAATCCATCGACAGATTGAAACGGCAGCCGATTGTATCGGCTGCCGCTTTTTTTGTTTTGTAGGGTTAGCAGGTAGGAAAC
>JAZNDB010000180.1:0-24177 GCA_045587845.1 Faecousia sp. | reverse complement strand
TACCAGACTTTCATTGGGCGGGGTTTCCCGCAGCAGCTCCTGGTAGGTGTCGTCTTCATACTTGGGGCAGCACATCAGACGGCCACAGGTGCCGGAGATCTTGGTGGGGTTCAGACTCAGATTCTGGGTCTTGGCCATCTTAATGGAAACAGGCTGGAAATCCTCCAGGAAGCTGGCGCAGCAGAAGGGACGGCCGCAGATGCCCAGGCCGCCGACCATCTTGGCTTTGTCCCGGACACCGATCTGCCGCAGCTCAATGCGGGTGTGGAAGAGGGCTGCCAGGCTTTTGACCAGTTCCCGGAAATCCACACGCTCGTCTGCGGTGAAAAAGAACAGGATCTTGCTGCCGTCAAAGGCGTATTCTGCCGACACCAGCTGCATATCCAGTTCCAGCTCGTCAATCTTTCTCAGACAGGCTTCAAAGGCTTTCTTTTCCTTGGCCCGGTTTTCCCGAACGGTCTTCTCGTCCTGTTCGTTGGCGATGCGCAGCACGCACCGCAAAGGGGATACCACATCCTTGCCGGGGATGGGATGCTTACCGCCGGTGCAGGTGCCGTATTCCGGGCCTCTGGCAGTGTCGATGATTACATGGTCACCGGCTTGGCAGGGGATGCCGTTGGGATCAAAGTAATAAATCTTCTGCCCGGGGCGGAACTGAATATCTACCACATCGTAGAAAACAGGCTCCTGGGGCAGGATATTGGATTCTTCCATGATATTCTCCTTGGTATCTTATCTCAGGGTCCATGCCAGATTGCCGCAGATGGCGGCGGGGGAGACATTGCCCTGGGCGTATTCGATGGACATTTGCAGCTGGCCGATGGCAAAAAGCAATTCCCGGCCGCTGCGGGCGGCAGAAATTTCCGCAGCCATGGGGGTGGTCACCGCTGTGCCGCTGCGGTGCAGCAGTGCCCCTTCCAGAAATTCTACCCATTGGGAAAGGGTTTCCATGAGGGCGTCACGCTTGTATTTTTCCATGGGCACCAGGGTCTGCAGGAGACCAAAGGTGTCCCGGGCGGCGTAGGCTTTCAAAAAAGCAAGGGTCTGCTCCGGAAGCTCCGTGCCGGATTCCAGAAGGGCGATAGCCTGGCCCAGATAACCGCTGCTGCGGCTGATGGCAGCGGAAAGCATTTCGTCCGTGGCATCGGGGAAGCGTTTCGATAACTGCTGCCGCAGGATGCCCTGGGGCAATCCCGTCAGCGCCAGCTCGGTGCAGCGGGAACGGACGGTGGGCAGAAGCTTTTGGGGATTGTTGGTCAGCAGGATGAACACACCGTAGGCCGGGGGTTCCTCCAGAATCTTCAGAAGGGCGTTCTGACTTGGCTCTGCCATGTCATGCGCCCGGGGGAAGAGATAAATTTTGTGGGAGGCTTCGTTGGGCTGGATGTAGATGTCGCTGCGGGCCTGGCGCACCAGCTCCACAGGTACGGTCTTTTTCTCCGGATCGTCCACGGTGATAAAGTCCGGATGGCCCACACCCATCACTTTGCGGCAGGCAGGGCAGCTTCCGCAGGGCTTTTCGCTGCCCTGGCAAAGGATGGCTGCGGCCAGAAGCCTGGCCAGGGTCTTTTTGCCGGACCCTTCCGGGCCGGAGATCAGATAGAAAAGGGAGATCCGGCCCCGGCTTATGGAACTGCGAAGGTTTTCCTTCAGCCGTTCGTTTCCCAAAAGACCTTCAAAAGACATAGGACCTCCATTGTGTAGGTAGTGAATACGGGTAGATATGCCTTGCTCCGCCCGACAGATGGGTGCTGATACCGGGTGTTGCCGTGCGCATTGTCAGTGGCGCCTGGCCGCTTAACCCCAAAGTGCGGAAAGCATGGGAATGACCTGCTTCTTGCGGCTCATAATGCCGGGCAGGAACACGGTATTGTCCCTGGGGGTAACGTTGAAGGCCTGACGGATGATCTCATCATCGCCCAGGTAGATGATCTGGGTGCCTTCCAGCAGCACATCGGTGAGCATCAGAATCATCATGGAGTATTTCTTCTCCTTCATCGTCTTGCCCATCAGCGCCAGGAACTCTTCCTTCCGCTCCAGCATCTTGGGGCTGTCCACGGAGGTGATCTGGGCCACAGCCAGATTATAGCCGGCGATATGGAACTCCTTACTGTCAGACTGCAGCAGATCCTTGGCAGTCCGGTTGCCCACAGAGGCGGAGAAAATGGCTTTGCCCAGTTCGTCCAGGGAAACATTGGCGATTCTTGCCATACGCTCGGCAGTGCGGATATCCCGGGCCGTGCAGGTGGGGGATTTAAACATAACCGTGTCCGAGAGGATGGCCGCAGCCATCATGCCTGCCATGGCGGGAGAGGGCATCAGACCCCGGTCCTGGAACATGCTGGCAATGATGGTGTTGGTGCAGCCCACGGGCTCGTTGCGGAAATAGATGGGTGCGGTGGTCTGGATGTCGGCCAGACGATGGTGGTCGATGATCTCCAGGATCTCCGCTTCCTCCAGGCCGGGAACAGACTGGGAGGCTTCGTTGTGGTCCACCAGAACCACCCGTTTCCGCCGGGGACGCAGCAGGTGATACCGGGTCAGCACGCCGACGACTTTTTCGTTTTCGTCCAGAATGGGGTAGCAATGCTCACGGAATTTCAGCACCTGCTCTTTTACGTCGTCTACCTTGTCTTCCAAGTGGAAACATACCAGATTCTCTGTGCGGCAGATACGGCCGATAGGCGCAGACTGGAAAATCAAACGGGCGGCCCGGTAGGCATCATAGGGGGTTGCAATAACGCAGGTGGAAGTGGGAAGTGTTCGCAGTTCCTCACTCAGCTCTGCCTGACACAGCACCAGACAGTTTACGTTCATTTCCAAGGCGCGACGGATCATATCCGGTTGGTCGCCGCACAGGACAATGGAATCCGGGCTGTTAAACAGCAGATTTTCCCGCTGCTGGGGGATCGCGATGGATAGTTCACCGCTTATCGTGTCGGTATTTTCTCCGGCAACGTTGATAACCTTGCCCTCCAACACAGAAAGGACATTGAACAGGGGGACCGGCTCTAACACGGCGGAGGAAATCCGTTCCATATTGTAGCTGGCCACATTCTCACGGAAGAGCATACCGTACAGGGTGCCGTCCTCGTTAATGACGGGAATGGCGGAAATGTTCTTCTGCTCTTGCAGAATTTTCCAGCCTCTGCCCACGGTAACGGCAGTGCTTAAAAAAGGCGGCGTATCAAAATCCAGGTCCTTCACCTGGGTAAACATACTGGTAATCCGCTTGGGTGGCTGAAAACCAAACCGCTTCAGAACAATATTTGTTTCATCGGATACGTGCCCCAGACAGGCGGCCTCGTATTCCCGATCACCCAGGGCATTCCGCAGGGAGGTGTAGGCCATAGCGGCAACAATGGAATCGGTGTCGGGATTGCGATGTCCGGTGACATAAATAGGATCCATAGCAGGTCCTCCTTGGTAAAAGACGTTCATATATACGTTCACATCATCTATTATAGCCGTATTCTTTGAAAATAGCAAGAAAAATCCATAGGAAACAAGAGATTGCAAGGGAAAGAAAACCGGATGCAATAACAGTACTTGAATTGTTCATACATTTTTGCTATACTTTAAGAAATCGTGCTGTTACAGCAAAACTATGAGGAGCGATTTTATGAGAAATATCAAAAAGAAATATATATTGCAGTCGCTGGCTGTTGCAAGCGTTTTGATAACATTGCTGGTATCTATGAACGGTTGTGAAAAGAAACCGGCTACTACCGAATCCAGCTCCACGGCAGAAACCACCACAGAAACAACTACCGCGGCAACCACCACGGAAACAACGACTGCCGCAACCACCACAGAAACCACCGTTCCGGAAGAAACGACAGAGGAAACAACGGAAGCGGTTTGTGAGCATATTTTGAGCAACTGGATTGTGGAAACCACCTCCAATTGCACAAAAGAGGGCAGCAGATATAAAGAATGCACATTGTGTAAGGAAATCGTGGAAACCGAGGCAATTCCCAAAACGAGCCATACTGCCAGCAACTGGATTGTGGACGTAAAAGCGACCTGTACCGAAGAGGGTGCGCAGCATCAGGAGTGTACCCAGTGCGCAGAGAAAATTGCGAGCATTGTGGTTGCTAAGACAGACCATAAGCCCTATGCCATAAAGGGGCAAGGCTATACAGTTGGCTATATGTGCAGCGCTTGCCACGATACCTTGCAGAAACAATATGAAATCCCCGCAGAAGGCACAGTGCTGTATACATACCAAGTAAAAGATAACACCTGCGTGATTACAGGCGTGGAAAACTGGTCGGGCAGCGAGCTGATTTTGCCTGCAACCATTGACGGCAAGACCGTCACAGGGATTGGCAAGAATGCGTTTACAGGCAACAAGTCTATCAAGACAGTGTATATTCCCAAGACAATCACGGAGCTTGGCGATAAGGTATTCAGCGGCTGCAGCGCCATTACCACCATTGTATACGAGGGAACCACCACGGAGTGGAACACCGCTGTGACCAAAGGAAATTTGTGGAATCAAAACACAGGCAGCTATAAAATTTACTGCACAAACAACAACCTGGCCAAGTAAATAAAAAATAAGGGTGCGTCTTTCGACGCACCCTTTCTGTTTGTCTAATTAGCAGCAGCCGCAATTATTGTCGCAGCCGCAGTTGCCGCCGCCCAGGAAGTTACCGCCACCGCAGTTGCAGAGCAGAATGATAATCAGAATAATCCAGCAAATATTACCGCCGCAGAAACCGTTGTTGTTACACATAACCAAATACCTCCGAAATTTTTTGCGGTGAATCACCGCTCATTCCAAGATATTCTGCTGGAACAAAAAGGTTCAAAAAATTATTTCCAAAGGCTCTGGGGATAGAGACCCTTGTCCGCCATATCCTGCAGGGCGGCCACTACGGTAGGCTTGTCGGCGGCATAAGTAACACCAAACCACTTATCCCCGGTGCGCAGCACCTTTACCCGACACTGGCCAGAGTGCAGCAGCTTGCCCACGGTCATAGGCAGGAACATCTCTGCCTTTGCGGGGTTGGCAGGCACATCTTCCCGGAAGAAACGGGGGAAGTCTGCTTCTATCACGTCCAAAAAGGCAGGGGTAAAACCCCACATATTCATAGATACAGGGGTATCCTCCGGCAAATCCTCCCAGGTAGCGCCATCGTCCTCGGTAAAATGAATGCCGCCTGCATAGGTTGCAATTTTGGTGCGCTCCACTACATTGGTGAGAAAACCGTCCTTGTCTACATTGCATACGCCACGGGCAACAGTGCCGTTTTCGGTAACGGTGTTGCCCAGCCGGTAGCCAACCATACAGTAGTCGTTGCAGCCTTGGCTCAGGAACTGATAAATTTCCCGATAAGCCTGCTTGCCATAGTAATCGTCGGCGTTCACAACCGCAAAGGGCGCGTCACCGATAGCCTCCTTGGCGCACAGAACAGCGTGGCTGGTGCCCCAGGGCTTGGTGCGTCCTTCGGGGATTTCGCAGCCGGCAGGAATCTTGTAAAGCTCTTGATAAGCATAACGGATTTCCATAGGGCATTTCTCAAGGCGCTTGCCTACGGTGTCCATAAAATCCTTTTTGATTGCCTCTTTTATAATAATAACCGCAGTTTCAAAGCCGGCCTCGTGGGCATCGTACAGGGAATAGTCCAGAATTGCCTCTCCGCAAGCACCCACAGGGTCAATCTGCTTCAGACCGCCGTAACGGCTGCCCATACCTGCCGCCATTACCACTAAAATCGGTTTTGCCATAGAAAAACCTCCTATGTAAGAGTACACTCATTGTATCATTGTTTCTGCTAAAAAGCAAGATTTACTCCAAAATCGGGGAAATATCCAAACAAATATCCTCTTTTCGCAATTTTTGCCAGGAAAACTCTTTTGCCAGCTCTTTGGCGGAAACAGGGGTAAGCCTGTCAATCAAATTTGCGCTGTAAGCCAAAAGACCCAAGAGCGCCTCCGGCTGAACCCTGTCCTGTAAAAAACCTAAATCCATATCCTTATCCCGCTTGCTGAGCTTGCGTCCGTCGGGGGCCATAAGCATTGGTACGTGGCCGTAGTGGGGATGGGGAAAACCGAACAGTTCCTGCAAATACATCTGCCGGGGGGCAGAGCTTAATAAATCCATACCCCGCACCACTTGGGTAACACCTGCTTCCGCATCGTCTACGGTGACGGCTAACTGGTATACATAGACCCCGTCTGCCCGCCGCACCACAAAATCGCCGCAATCGGTGGCAAGATTTTCCGTATACACGCCCTGCACCCAATCGTTTACCGTCCATAGCTTTTCTGGCACTTTTACCCGCCAGGCGGGGTTGCGACCAAAAGCATCTCTCTCCTGCTGTGTCAGATTCCGACAGGTACCGGGATAGACGTATGTGCCGTCAGACAAATGGGGCGCGTTGACACTGTGGAGCTGGCTGCGGGTGCAGTAGCAGGGATAAAGCAAATCCAAATCCTGAAGCTGCTCAAAATAACGGTCATAAACAGCGCTTCTCTGGCTTTGGGGCGGGGTTTCCCAATCCCAGGTAAGGCCCAGCCACAGTAAATCCTTGCGGAGTATTTCTGCAAATTCCCCGCTGGTGCGCTGGGTGTCCAGGTCCTCCATACGCAAAACCATACTGCCGTTTTGGGATTTCGCCGAAAGCCAGGCAATCAGCCCGGCAAACACATTTCCCATATGCATTCTGCCCGAGGGGGTAGGGGCGAAACGCCCCACGGCTGCGCTCATAAAAAAGCACCTCCGTAACGGATAAGCCAAAAGACGACCATTCCCACGATACCTGCGGTCAAAGCAATAATGGTGACGATCAGCCAAAAAACAAGGCGGTCCTGGCGCTCTGCTTTTGGCAGGTCGGGAATATCAGAAATGGCCTGGTCGATATTCCATTGGAGGATATCATCTTCCTGCTGGGGCTGCTCTTCCTGCAGAGTATCTTCCTCCAGCAGAGCTTCTTCCAGCCTTTTCAGTTCTTCTTTTGCGTCCTGGTACATAGGGTGCACCTCCTGTATAGAGTTTATTTTATCCCAAAACAGGTAAGAAGTAAAGGTTTTGATTTGGGGACTTGTGAAAATGAAGAAAATGGTGTAAAATAGTAAAATCTATGGAAAGGAGGTATCCTATATGCACCAAAACCCCGAGGAACGCAGACGTTTGCGTCAGGAAAAAGCAGCCCAACGGGCGGAGAAACAGAAAAAGACGTTGCGTGCGCAGCTCATTGCTGCGGCGGTGGTGTTGCTGGCCATTGGCTTACTGATTTTCGGTCTGTCCCGGAAAAACCCCCAGCAGGATATCTCCAACACCCAATCTTCCCAGCAAACGCAGACCAATCCCGAGACTGCTCCCGAAGCCACCAAACCCACAACAACCACCATTCACTATGTGGCGGTGGGAGATTTGAACGTAAACGATACCACGGTGGCAGCCGGGGGAACGGGGTATGTATATACCGATGCGTTTCTGGACGTGGCGCACCTGCTTGCGGATGCGGACATTTCCTCTGTGAACTTTGAGGGTAATTTCCGCGGTGAGCCCTATGGCAGCAGCTTTTCTGCACCCCAGTCTATGGCGGTGGCGCTGCAAAAGGCGGGCGTGGATCTGGTGCAGATGGCAAATTCCTATTCCATTAACCGGGGCCTTTCGGGCCTGATATCCTCTATTGACGCCATTCGCAGCACAGGTATGGAACCGCTGGGGGTTTACGCCACCAACGAGGATTTTAAGCAGAGCAAAGGCTATACCATTCGCACTGTGCAAGGCATAAAAATTGCTTTTGTGGCATTCACTAAGGGTATGGACGGTATGGCATTGCCGGCCGGCAGCGAAAATTGCGTAAATGTGCTGTATTCCGATTACGACAGTGTGTATCAGAATGTGGACACAGAAAAAATCACATCGATTCTGTCGGCGGTGGCAAAGGAAAGACCGGATATAACCGTGGCGCTGCTGCACTGGGGCAGTGAGTTCAACAACACCATCAGCTCCAGCCAGGAGAAAATTGTGAATCTGATGCAATCAAACGGTGTGGACGCCATCATCGGCACCCATTCCCATTACGTGCAGAAAATGACCTTCGATCAGGAGAAGGGCCAGTTTGTAGCTTATTCTCTGGGCGATTTCTTCTCAGATGCCAAGCGCAGCGGCACAGAGTATTCCGTTGCATTGGATTTGGAAATCACCAAGGATAACCGCACGGGAAGCGCCAAAATCACAAATTATTCCGTTACCCCCATCTTCACCGTCAACGAAGAGGAAAAGCCTTTGCGTGTGGTGCGAATCGGGCCGGCGATGGAAGCCTATGAAAACGGGTATCTCAACAAGGTTTCCAAAGAAACCTATGAAAAGATGCAATATGCCTTGCAGCGCATCGAAGCCAGAATCAAAGGTGAATAATAAAACGGGTGTGATTCTCATGATTCTCACACCCGTTTTTCCTTTAATGCGTTTTTAATGAATTTTCGGTAATGGAAGGTAAGGTATACAGTTGCGCCGGTCCAGGCGGCCACCTCGGCGCCGAAAATGCCGTAGGCATACCCTGTGACGGCAACTGCTACGGCTACACAGATTCGCATAATCAGCTCCAAAAAGCCGGAAATCATTGGCCGAATGGTATCTCCCAGACCCTGCAATGCGGAAAGCAGAAGATACAGCATATAAAGCACTGGCAGCGCCGATGCCATCACGCACAGATAACGGTAAGCCACATTTCCTGCCAGAAGCGCCTCTGCAGGATTTGGGGTGGAGATAAAGAGCATCGTAATGGGTCTGCCGAAAACAAACATAATGGCGGCAATCACAAGAGAGGTTACAAGGGCCAACACAGTGGCGCTTTTCATACCGCTGTGGATTCGGTCGAACCGCATTGCGCCGTAATTTTGTCCCACGTAGGTGATGATTGCGTGACCGTAGGAAAGGGCGGCAATCTCCAGCAGGCCGTAGAGCTTGTTGGAGGCAGTAAAGCCTGCGATAAAGGCGGTGTCAAAGGTGTTCACTACCGCCATAACCACCATACCGCTGATGGCAATCATCCAGTTTTTAACGGCGGCGGGGAATCCGATTTTCAGCAGGTTTTTCAAGATGTCCCATTGGGGGCGGAGATTCTGCTTAGCAAACCGCAGTTGGGGTGTGCGGCAGATTTTTGCCACACAGATCACGCCGGACAGACCTTGCGCAAAGATGGTGGCGGCTGCCGCGCCTGCAATGCCCCACTTGAAAACAAAAACTGCTACAATATCCAGCGCAATATTGGTAAAGGAAGCAACGATCATAGCCCAAAGGGGTGTTTTGCTGTCGCCAACAGCCCGGAGCATTGCGGAAGCGTAATTATACAGGAACACCATAGGGACGCCCCCGAAAAGAATGCGGGAGTAAAGCGCAGCCATAGAATATAAGGCGTCGGGAACCCGCAATAGCTGCAAAAATACAGGCAGAGCAAGCTGCCCCAGCGCCAGACAGAGGATTGCCAAGGCAAAGGCAGCCAAGGCAGACTGGCCCATAAACAGATGCAGTTCCGCTTGGTTGTTCTCACCGAATTTTTGGGCGATACGTACGCTAAAACCCTGGGTAAAGCCGTGGGCGATTCCCAGCATCATCCAGTTCAGCCAGTCCACACTTCCCAGCGCAGCCAGCGCCTGCATACCTACGCCACGTCCTACAATGGCGGTGTCCACCACGGAGTAAAGCTGTTGGAACACATTGCCAAACATCAAAGGCAGAGAGAAAACCACCAATAGCCGCAGCGGGTTTCCCTGTGTCATAGATAAGGTCTTACTCATAATACACCCCAAAATTCTGAATCGTTTTGGTTATCATACCATATATGTCACAAAAAGCAAGGAAAACGGTTGCATTTTGTGGAAAACTGCGTATAATGAAGGGAACGGATTAAAGGAGACAGCGTATGAACACATTGCAAAATCTGCATCAGCACACCACCTTTTGCGACGGCAAGGATACCCCCGAGGAAATTGTGCTGGAAGCCATCAACAAAGGCTTTGGAGCCATTGGCTTTTCCGGGCACTGTTATATGGAATACGCAAAGTACTATGCTATGTCCCTGGAAGCTACGCAAAAATACCGGCAGGAAATTGCGCGGCTGAAAAAGGTGTACGGAGATAGAATCGATATTTTCTGCGGGCTGGAATTTGACATTTGCTGCCCCGAGAGACCGGAGGGCTACGATTATGTGATCGGCTCTCTCCACGGCCTGCGTTTTGACGGGGTGGATTATGAATTTGACGGCATTGCCGACCACTTTCGGAAAATGATTGACGAGCATTTTGGCGGAGACGGAATGGCCTTTGCCAAGGAATACTACCGCCAGCTGACCTGGCTTCCCGATTATGGCGACTGTGATATTATCGGTCACTTCGACCTGATTACCAAGCACCGGGACAGCATAAGCTTTTTTGATTCCGATGCCAGAGAGTACCGTACTGCCGCGTTGGAGGCGGCGGAGGCTCTGGCAGGAAAAATCCCCTATTTTGAGGTAAACACCGGCGCCATTGCCCGGGGCTACCGCACCACTCCCTACCCCGACCCGTTCATTATCAAGGAAATGAAGAATTTGGGCTTTGGGGCGGTGATATCCTCAGACTGTCACAACAAGCACTTGATGGATTTCTGGTTTGAAGAGGCAAAGCAGCTTCTGCGGGAATGCGGCTATGCGGAATTTTTCATTCTCACAAAACAGGGCTTTGTACCTGCACCCCTGTAAAATAAAAATAAACGGGCTGCCAGCCCGTTTATTTTTTATCCAGTTAAAAAAGTTTGTCTGCAAGGCTTTTGCCGGGGGTGTCAAGGGAAACGTGGAAGATATCAGCAATGGTTGCAGCAATGTCTGCAAAGCTCTCCCTTGTGCCGAGATTTACAGGCTTTACGTTTTTGCCCAGCACAAGCAGAGGCACATATTCCCGGGTGTGGTCGGTGGTGGCGGTGTAGGCGGGGTCGCAGCCGGGGTCGGCGGTAATCATCACCACGTCATCTTCTCCTAAGGTGGGCAGAAATGCCCCCAGCCAGGCGTCAAATTCACTCAGCGCCTTAGCATAGCCGTCCACATCTCTGCGGTGGCCGAACTGCATATCAAAGTCCACCAGATTCACAAAGCAAAGACCTGTGAAGTCCTGTTTGGCATACCCTGCGGTATGGTCCATACCGTCTGCGTTGCTTTTGTTATACACGTGTTCGCTAACACCCTGAGAAGCAAAAATGTCGTGGATTTTGCCGACCCCAATGGTGGCAAGCCCCGCTTTCTGCAATGCGTCCAGCATAGTTTCCCTGGGAGGCTCCAGGGAGAAATCGTGGCGGTTGGCGGTGCGGGTGAATTTACCCGGTGTTCCCACAAAGGGGCGGGCAATTACACGACCTACGCCGTGTTTGCCCTGCAGAAGAGACCTTGCAATGCGACAGTATTCGTAAAGCTGCTCTGGCGGTACGATGTCCTCGTGGGCGGCAATTTGGAACACGGAATCGGCAGAGGTGTAGACAATCAAATCCCCTGTGCGCATATGCGCCTCTCCGTACTGATCAATAACGGCTGTGCCGGACCAAGGGGCATTGGCTAAAACACCCCGCCCGGTTGCTTCCCGAAAAGGCGCTAAAAGTTCCTCGGGAAAGCTGTTGGGATAGGTGGGCAGCGGGTTTTCTGACACAATGCCTGCAATTTCCCAGTGACCGATGGTGGTATCTTTTCCCTGAGATGCCTCGGTTAGCCGCGCCACTGCGCCCATAGGCTTTTCTACCTTGGGAAGACAGGTTACACCGTCGATGTTTCCCAGTCCTGCATTTATCAAATTGGGAATGCGCAGATGGGAGGATTTGGCGCAGGAGGCCAAGGTGTTGACCGCTATATCGCCGAATTTTTCAGAGTCGGGCATTGCACCGATACCGAAGGAATCCAGCACAATCAAAAAAACACGTTTCATAAGAATCTCCTTTTTAAAGCCTCCCCTGTGTAAGGGTAGGTGTCAGCCGAACAGGCTGACGGAGGGGTTGTTTGTTCCGCGCAATCCCGCAATCGAAAATCAAAGATTTTCGCCTGCCCCCTTTACACAAGGGAGCCTCAGGCAGTTTTAATAGGTGCCGTCATTTTGCAGGCCCTTTGCGATTTTTACAATGCGGGAAGTGCCCAAGCGGGAGGCACCCAGTTCAATAAACTTTTCTGCGTCCTCCAGGCTGGAAATGCCGCCTGCGGCCTTGATTTTTACATCGGGGCCGATATGCTTGGCAAACAGCGCCACATCGTCGAAGGTAGCGCCTGCGGTGGAAAAGCCTGTGGAGGTCTTGATGTAATCAGCTTTTGCCTCGGTGACGCACTTGCACAGAGCAATCTTTTCCTCGTCGGTGAGCAGACAGGTTTCAATAATGACCTTCAGGAGCTTACCCTTGCAGGCAGCCTTGATTTGGGCGATTTCAGAGGTGATTTCAGCCCATTTTCCCTCTTTTGCCCAGCCAATGTTGATCACCATATCCACCTCGTCAGCGCCGTTATCCACAGCGTCTGTTGCCATAAAGCATTTGGCTTTGGTGGTGGCATAGCCATTGGGGAAACCGATGACGGTGCAGATTGCCAGACGGTCGCCTACATAGTCCTTTGCCTGCTTCACAAAGGAGGCGGGGATACACACAGAGGCGGTTTTGTAGCGCATACCGTCGTCACAAATTCCTTTGATTTCCTCCCAGGTGGAGGCCTGTCCCAACAGGGTATGGTCGCATTTTGCTAAAATTGCAGATAACTCCATAATGATTCTCCTTATCCGTTATTTCCGTGGAGCTTGATTTTTTTGCCCTCACGGATTCCGTTGATATAACACTTGTGGCACATAGCGATATAGCTGTCGTTGCCACCTAAAACCACCTGGTCGCCCTCGGTGATAATATGTCCGTCTCCGTCGATACGGGCATTTACCGTAGCCTTTGCGCCGCAGTCGCAGATGGTTTTGATTTCCTGAATGGCATCTGCCACTTCCATCAGCCTGCGAGAGCCGGGGAAGAGCTTGGTCTGGAAGTCCGTCCGCAGACCGAAGCACATCACAGGAATATTGAAATCGTTGACAATATAGCGAAGCTGGTCAATCTGCTCCGGTGTTAAAAACTGGCACTCGTCCACAATAATCACGTGGCAGGCGTCCTTCTTGGTGCTAACAAACAACTGGTAAATGTCGGTTGCCGGGGCAATCACGTGCACAGGGGAGGCAAGACCGATGCGGCTTTTCAGAATATCTGCGCCGTCACGCACATCGGCGCTGGGTTTTATAAGCCAGACGTTCAGATTGTTTTCCTCGTAGTTGTACTTGGTAATCAGCGCCTGGGCGGTTTTGCTGGAGCCCATCGCTCCGTATTTGAAATAGAGCTTTGCCATAGCCAATCCTCTCTTTCTCTGGTTAAACATATTATACCGAAAAGTTTCCCTTTATGCAAGAGGCAGTAAAAACGCGGATACACACAGGTGTATCCGCGTTGCTTTAAGACAGTTGTTGCTTTTGATACTGGAGGGTATACAAGTGATGGTACTTTCCCTTTTGCGCCAAAAGCTCCTGGTGGGTGCCCTGTTCCACAATTTTGCCCTTGGACAGCAGAATAATGTTGTCGGAATGCTGAATGGTGGACAGGCGGTGGGCCACAATCAGCATAGTGCCGATATTCTTCATCTTTTCCAAAGAATCCTGAATGAGCAGCTCCGTTTCTGTGTCGATATTGGCGGTAGCTTCGTCCAGAATCATCACCGAGGGCTTGTGGATAATGGTGCGGGCAAAGCTCAGTAGCTGCCGCTGACCTGCGGAGAAGTTGTTGCCCCGTTCCCGCACAGGCTCGTCCAGCCCCGCCTCCAGCTTACTGATAAAGGAATCGGCATTGACGTACCGACAGGCCTCCATAACCTCCTGGTCGCTGACACCCTCTTTCCGCAGAAGAATGTTACTGCGAATGGTGCCGGAGAACAGGAACACGTCCTGCAGCATCTGACCGAAGTGCTTGCGCAGGGAAGAAATTTTGATTTTCTTAATGTCGATGCCGTCAATGAGAATCTGCCCTTTTTGAATGTCGTAATTGCGGCAGATCAGGCTGAGAATGGTGGTTTTTCCAGAGCCGGTAGAGCCAACAAATGCCACGGTCTGCTTGGGGGAAACGTGGAAGGAAACCCCCTGCAACACCCATTCATCGGGCTTGTAGGCAAACCAAACATCCCGAAATTCAATCTCACCCTTGATTTCCTCCAATTCCATTGCGTCGGTTGCGTCCACCACTTCCGGCGTCATATCCAAGATGGTGAAAATTTTCTCTGCGGAGGCAAAGGCGGATTGCAGTGTGTCGAACTGCTCAGCCAGGGTCTGAATGGGGTCGAAGAACCGGGTGGCGTACATATAAAAGGTGACCACAGTGCCGCTGGTAATCACCTGCCCTAAAAAGGAGAGGTCCTTAATGTAACTTCTTGCGCCCAGATACAGCAGGAAAAGCACCGAACTGATGTAGAGCATATACACCATAGGGCGGAAGATACCAAATACCAGCATCCGTTGCTTTTTCGCATCGGAGAGCTTTTTGCTCTTTTTCAAAAAGTCTGCCATTTTTTCCTCTTCCCGATTGAAAATCTGAATGATTTTCATACCTGAGAGGTTTTCGGACAGATAGGTGTTCACGTCGGTGCGGGAATCAGTGACAGCCCGATGGGCCTTTCGGGAGAATTTGCGGAAGATAACGGTGAACAGTACCACAAAGGGCACAAAGCACAGCAAGATAAGGGTCAGCGCGTAGTTGACCGCCAGCATAGAAACCAGAACGCCGCACAGTACCATAGCGTTTTTTGCCATAGTCACCAGCACGTTGGTGAACATCATAGAAATGGCGTTGGTATCGTTGGTAACCCGGGTGACCAGCTTGCCCACAGGGATGTTGTTCAGTTGCTCGTGGGAAAGGCTTTCGATGTGGGAGAAAATGTCCATACGGAGTTTAGACAGGATTTTTTGTCCGATTTTCTGCAGCAAAACCGCTTGCGCGTAGGTGCAAACCAAACTAATCAGCAAAATGCCTCCGTAAATGCCCACCAATGTAAACAGGTAGGGCAGGTCAAATTCTGCCTTGACGATCTCCTCAATATGCCCCACCAACAAAGGCGAGAGAATATTGTGACCGATGGAAAGCAGCATAACAACGAATACCACAATAAAATCCTTCCAAAAAGGAAGGGCATACTTGGCAAGCCGTTTCACAATGGTTTTGTCTGCCAATGTCCGTTCAAATTCGTTGTTTATCTTTTTCTTCAGGGCGATGTAGGCAATGAGAAAGACCAGCGCAAAGGCGCCGATGATTCCGCCCACAATGAGCAGGGGCAAATACTCAAGCATTGTGTTCGCCTCCTTCCTCTTCCAGCCGCTGCAGATCCACCATTTTTTGGTAGGCGGGGCAGGTTTCGTACAGTTCCTGATGGGGGCCAACCGCCACCAAACGGCCGTTTTCGATAAACAGAATCTTGTCCATTTTTTCGATGGTGGAAATTCTGTGGGCAATCAGAATGGTGGTCTTGCCTTGACGGGTAGCCCGCAGATTCTCCAAAATGGTTTTTTCCGTTTTGGTGTCCACCGCGGATACGGAATCGTCCAGAATCAGAATGGGCGCATCCTTTAACAGGGCGCGGGCAATGGAAATCCGTTGTTTTTGTCCGCCGGAAACCGTCACACCCCGTTCACCCAGCACCGTTTCATAGCCCAGGGAGAATTCCTTGATGTTGCTGTGGACATCTGCCAACTTGGCAACTGCGCGGATGCGTTCTGCCTGCTTGTCGTCCACACCGAAGCCGATATTGTTGGCGATGGTGTCGGAGAACAGGAAATTGTCCTGGGGTACGTAGGCGCAGCCAGCCCGCACGTCCCGAATGGATACGGTGTTTACGTCCTTGCCGTCGATAAACAGTGTGCCGTCGGGCACGTTATAAGTACGCAGAATCAAATCCACCAGGGTGGTCTTGCCGGAGCCGGTCTTGCCAACCAGACCCACATTTTCGCCTGCCTTGATGGTAAAGGAAATATCCTCAAGGGCATCAAATTCTCCGTCGGGATAGCGGAAAGAGAGATTTCTGAATTCAATATCGCCTTGGATACGGTCAAGGGGCGCTACACCATCTTTGTCTGCCACATCCTGCTTGGCATCCAGAAGCTCGGCAATTCGCTTAACAGAGGCCTTGCCCCGGGAGGACATATCAATCAGCTCGGAAACAGCCATAATGGGCCAGATAACGGCATTGAAGTAGCCGATAAATTCCACCAACTGACCGGCATTGAACTTGCCGATGTAAACAAGATAACCGCCATAGCCCAAAATAACGCAAATAACACTCTCCACAAACAGCATAACCATCACACGGAAGGTGATAGATGCCTTGGTAAAGGCAATGTTGGCCTCCTGGTTTTCTTTGTTCAGCTTTTTGAAAAAGAGCAACTCTTTTGCTTCCTTTACAAAGGCTTTGATAACCGTAATGCCGGAAAAACTCTCCTGTGAGAAGTCGGACAGATTGGAAAAAGCCTCCTGCCGGGCATCCCATTTTTTGGTAAGCTGATTGCCCACAATGATAGAGGATACCAGCAGAAATGCCATAGGAATCAGAGATAAGGAAGTGAGTAAAATGTCCATACCCCACATTTTTGTGATGGACAAAACGCCCTGGAATATGGCATCGCAGAGCATCATTACACCCCAGCTGAAGGATTCCTGAACGGTGTCTAAATCGTTGGTGAACAGGCTCATCAGATTACCAACCTTGTTCACTTGATAGTACTCCCGGCTCAAATCCTTGCAGTGGCTGAACATACGGTTGCGTAAATCTTTTTCCACGCCGATACCGGCGCTAAAAAAGCAAATTCTCCATAGAAAACGGCCAAAGGCGACACACAGAATAATTCCAACCAATGGCATACAAATCCTGTCCAGCAGGAAATCCATATCGAATACCATTGTTGCGCCATCCAGCACAACATAGCCGTCGTTCATTCCGTTTACAACCAGTTGATACAGACCGGGGATAACAAGCTGTAAGTAGTCAATCAGAATCAGGGTTGCCAGACCCAGAAGCAAACGGGGCGCAAAACGCAGATAATAGCCGTTGATATGTTTTCCGAATATCAAAACGTCCACCTCCCAAGCATCAATTCCAAATATTATACCACAGAGCGATTCCTTTCGCAATGATTCTGAGGATATATTTGTAAAAGTGCAACTTCCTGTTTGCATATCCATAACAGTTGTGGTATGATACTGGAAGATAAATGTTTACGAGGTTTCAAAATATGAACTATATCGTTTTAGATATGGAATGGAATCAGCCCTGGCCCGGTTCGCCCTCTGCCAAGAAGGTGCTTCCTGTGCAAATTCGTGGGGAGATTATCCAGATTGGCGCTGTCCGTGTGACGGAAGACCAGCAGGTGACAGATGAATTTCAAGTGCTGATTAAGCCCAAATATTACCGCCGCTTAAACCGCAGGGTCAGTAAGCTCACCGGCATTAAAGAGGCGCAACTGCGGGAAAACGGCGTGCCGATGATTGATGCAATGGAGGCATTCCGCCGCTGGTGTGGCGAGGACGTGATTTTCCTTACCTGGGGCTTTGACGATATCACCATTTTGCGGGAAAATCTCCGGCTGTATGGGCTGGAGGAGAACTGGGTAGAGCGCTGGTATAACGCCCAGATGATTTTCAACGCCCAGACCGACGGTTCCTCTTCGCAAAAAGCGCTGAAAACCGCAATGGAGATTTTTGGGATTGAGGCTACCCGCCCGGCCCACGATGCCTTGGGCGATGCCTACCATACAGCGCTGATTTGCGCGAAGCTGGATTTGCAAAAAGGTACGCAGGAATACGGAAAAGCCTTGAAAAACCACGTGGACGGTTTCCACGGCGCAGAGCTTCCCGGTTGCATCAGCCGCAAGGTGTTCTATGATTATGCCGATAAGCACGCCGCGCTGCAGGCAATGACCGAAGAAGAGAACAAATGCCCCACCTGTGGCAAACAAATGACACCTACCCGCTGGTTTTCCCAGCCGGGTCGCCGTTATATGGATTTGGCAACCTGCCCCAAATGCGGAAAGTTTTTGATTCGTGTGCGGCTGTCGGAACAGCCGGACGGCACAGTCCGGGTCAGCAGGCTCACCTACGAGGCAACCTCGGAGGCGGCGGAGGCCTATGCCCGTCGGGCAGAAAAGGCTGAGCCGGAAAGAACACGTCCGTCCTCTTCCCAGCGCCGCCGTCGGCGCAGCAAGCTTCCACAATAAAACAGGAGGTTTTTATGAAACATCTGCTTCCCAAGGTGCCCCGCTATTTTAAAACGGGGTTGCACTGTCACACGACCCTTTCTGATGGTACACCTACACCGGAGGAAATGAAGGAAATGTACAAATCCCGTGGCTATCAGGTGCTGGCAATTACCGACCACAATGTGATTGCCGATCATTCTGCGATGAATGAGGAGGATTTCCTGATGCTCACGGGTGTGGAATGTAATATCGAAGAGCCTGTGATCTGGACAGAAAACCGCCTTTGGGCAAGAACGTATCACCTGAATCTCATTGCCAAGCGCCCGGACAATCTGTGGCAACCGCTGTTCCCCAGAAGGAATGTGGATCTGGCGGTGGCAGGGCCTTATTTGGAAAAAGCCGAGATCCAGGAGATGTCCAGGGAATATAGCGTAGAAAACATCAACGCATTGATAGCCGAAGCTAATAAACGAGGGTTTTTGGTGATCTATAACCACCCGGGCTGGTCCCTTCAATCCTACCCCGATTATGCAGGACTAAAGGGCTTGTGGGGAACAGAAATCAGCAATACCGATTGCGTTCCTATGATTCATATGGACGGCAACAATGACCGGGTGTATATGGATTTGGTGAATCTGGGTAACAATATTGTACCTGTCGCCGCAGACGATGCTCACGTGGAGGATTTTGTTGGTGGCGGCTGGATGATGGTGGGCGCGGAGAAGTTGGAATATACCTCCATAATGGAGGCGATGGAAAAGGGTGACCTTTACGCCTCCACCGGTCCGGAAATTTATGAATTGTCTATTGACGAAGGCAAGCTCCACATCAAATGCTCCGATGCCCGGTATATTACCCTGCAAGGCGGCACCCGTTCCGGCAGAACAATCCGACCCGAAAATCCCGGAGAACCTCTGCGGGAAGCAACGATGGATATCTCCGGCTGGATTAACCTGTGTGTCAACAAGGAAGACCCCCGAAACTGGATCCGTGTTGTGGTCCACGGCGAGGGCGACACCTATGCCACCACTCGCGCCTACCGAGCAAACGAATTGGTATAAGGTATAAACAAAATCCTCCCTTTGTAAAAAGGGAGGTTTTGCGGTTTAATTGAGAAGCACATCAAATACCAGCATCAGACAGAAGCCCACCAGAAGAGAATAGGTAGCGCCCCGTTCAGAGCCGTGGGCGTGGGTTTCGGGAATCATCTCGTCGCTGATTACGTAGAGCATTGTGCCGCCTGCAAAAGCCAGCGCAAAGGGCAAAATAGCGGCGGAAACAGTAACGGCAAAGTAGCCAAAGAGCGTGCCGATGATTTCCACTACGCCGGTGGCCGCTGCCACCAGAAAGGTGCGGGAGGGCTTAAAGCCTGCCGCCAGCATAGGGCCGATAATTACCATACCTTCGGGAATGTTCTGCAATGCAATGCCACCTGCCACGGTGAGCGCTTCCGACACGTCACCTGCGCCAAAACCCACACCTGCGGCAATGCCCTCGGGCAGATTGTGGATTGCGATGGCAGTGACGAACAGAAGCACCTTGTTGAGTTTTTGGGCATCATTGGGGTGAGCCTCCTGATCTGCGCCGCTGAGCCGGTGCAAATGGGGTACCAGCTTATCGAACAGATTGACGCACAGCGCGCCGGCAAATACGCCGGAAACCGTGTAAAGCAGGCCCAAATCACCGCCGTATTCCAGCGAGGGAAGAATCAGACCGATTACTGCCGCTGCCAGCATAACTCCGGCAGCAAAGGACAGGACGATATCGCTGAATTTGTGGGAGATGTTTTTAAAAAGAAAACCTAAAACCGTGCCAAATATGGTTGCGCCGCCTACGCCTAAGGCGGTCAGAAGTACCAGTTTCATAGTCTCACTCCTTTACACTACCATTCTATACACCTAAGAAAAAAATGTCAAGAAATATTTTAAGAATAAGAATCATTCGCGTTGACAAAGCAGGAAAAGTATGCTATTATACTTCTGTAAAATATTTGGAAAGGTTTCGCTTGCCTCTCCCTATGGGTGAGGTGTCTGTCCGGCAGGACAGACGGAGAGTCTTCTCTCGATGATAACAAGCCTTAAATCAGGAGGACAAAACGATGCTGAAAAAAGTAACCGATACGATTTTATATGTAGGCGCCAACGACCACGAGGTGGATTTGTTTGAAGGGCAATATGTTGTTCCCAACGGTATGGCCTATAATTCTTACGTGATTCTGGACGAAAAAGTGGCAGTTATGGACACCATCGATGCCAGCAAGACAGAGGAGTGGCTGAGCAACGTAAAGCAGGCCCTTTCCGGACGTCAGCCGGACTATCTGGTTGTGCAGCATATGGAGCCGGATCACGCCGCTTCTATTGAGGCCTTTGTAAACACCTACCCGCAGGTTACTGTGGTGGCAAATAAAAAGACCTTTGTGATGATTGGTCAGTTCTTCCCCAATTTGAATATGCAAAACACCCTGTGTGTGGAAAATCTCGGCACATTGTCCCTGGGTAAACACACTCTGACCTTTGCCTTTGCCCCTATGGTCCACTGGCCCGAGGTTATGATGACCTATGACAGCTACGATAAGGTGCTGTTCTCTGCTGACGGCTTCGGTAAGTTTGGCGCGCTGGACGTGAAAGAGGATTGGGACGATGAGGCCCGCCGTTACTTTATCGGCATTGTGGGCAAGTACGGCAAGCAGGTGCAGAATATTTTGAAGGTGGCGGCAACGTTGGATATTCAGATTATCTGCCCCCTCCACGGCCCCATTCTCACAGAGAATCTGGGCCACTACATCAAGCTCTATGACCTGTGGTCCAGCTACACCCCCGAAACCGACGGTATTGTGATTGCCTACACCTCTGTCTACGGTCACACAAAAGAGGCGGTAGAGCTGCTGGCGTTGGAGCTGCGCAAACGGGATGTGCCCAATGTGGTGGTTTACGACCTGGCCCGCTGCGATATGGCCCAGGCTGTGTCCGATGCCTTCCGTTACGACAAGCTGGTGCTGGCAACCACCACCTATAATGCCGACGTGTTCCCCTATATGCGCACCTATTTGGATAAACTCACCGAGCGAAACTTCCAGAACCGCACCGTTGCTATGATTGAAAACGGCTCCTGGGCGCCCACCGCCATTAAGGTAATGAAGGAAAAGCTGGAAAAGTCCAAGAACCTCACCTATGCGGAGAATACTATCACCATTCTGTCCGCTATGAGCCAGGAAAACGTCAAGGAAATCGGCGCATTGGCAGATGAGCTGGCGGCTTCCTATACCGCTGCCAACGTGCAGGACGATTTTGTAGACCCCACTGCCCTGTTTCATATCGGTTACGGCTTGTACGTGGTCACCACCAATGACGGGGTTAAGGACAACGGCTTGATTGTGAACACTGTCACCCAGGTTACCAACACCCCCAACCGCGTGGCGGTTACGGTCAGCAAGCTGAATTACTCCTGCGATGTAATTGCCAAAACGGGAAAGCTGAATATCTCCACGTTGTCCCAGGATGCGCCCTTTGCCATCTTTGAACGTTTTGGCTTCCATTCCGGACGGGATACAGATAAGCTATCAGGCTTTGACCACGTGCAGCGGGCATCCAACGGCATTCTGTTTTTGGATAAGTATACCAATGCCTTTATCTGCTGCAAGGTAATCAATCAAGTGGATTTGGGCACCCACGTTATGTTTATTTGTGATGTAACCCAGTGCGCCAATCTGAGCAAGGCAGAAACGATGTCCTACACCTACTATCTGGAAAACGTCAAGCCTAAGCCCGATAGCGAAAAGAAGGGCTTTGTGTGCAAGATTTGCGGTTGGGTGTATGAGGGTGATACCCTCCCCGACGATTTAATTTGCCCCCTGTGCAAACACGGCGCAGCCGACTTTGAGCCCTTAAGTTAATAAAACCCCGCCTTGGAGCAATCCAAGGCGGATTTTGTTTACGGTGTAAAAATTCCCCAAAGGGCGCAGGTGTCGTCCCGCAGCTTCAAACGGGGGTATTGGTTACAATCGGGGTCTGCAGCCTGGGCAGCATATAGCTTGCCATACATCTGCTCCAAATCCGAAACTTGCATAGCGTCAAACAAGGAAGCATACCCATCAAACAAACTGAATACATCAGAAAGCTGGGCAAAGCCGTCGCTGAAAGCGCCCACAGACACAGGCTCTGTCAATTCCCAACGGAATTGTCTTGCTTTTTTCAGCGCGTCGGGGGTGTTTAAATCCAAAACCCAGTAGCCATTGGGCTGATTTCGTTTCTTTCGGTTGCTGAGCAACAAATCGTTGCACATAGGGCGGGTCTGCAGAAGGGGCAGGTTTGTTTGCTGATGCAGCAGCTTCATTTTGTCCAATACGGACTGGTCTAATTTTGGGAGATTGGTATCCAGAGAATGAAATTTCTTTCCACCGGGCAGGGTGGCTACGCCAACGCAATCACCCAAGCCGAAGAACTCCAGATAACCGTTCCGCTTGCGGAACAGGGAAAGTCCTGCAGAGGGACTGTCGTCCGGTGTTTTCATACCCTTTTTTGCCAAAACAGCAAGATATTCTGCCCTGAGGGGAAGGAGAATCTCCAAAAGAAGGTCCTCTGTGGGGCGGTTATCCTCTGCATCCAGCCTCTGGCAAAGACCTGCAGCCACGCGCTTCACCAGCCAGGCCGCGTCAGAGTCCTGCTCCATCACATTCACGCCACTCAGGCAGGAAGCACCGTCCAGCACAAAGCAGTAGTCCTTGCCAAACCCCACAATGTCTTCGTTGGGCTGGTTGGGGTTACCTGGATAGCAAAGTTGTTGTTTTATTGCAAACACAGCCAAATGCCTCCCAACACAATACCGATACCCAGCAGAAGTACTACCAGATTTCGTATAGCTCTTTTGCCCCAGGCGCCGTGGAGAATAATGCCAAAGGCAGCAAATACCCCAATCAGCGCGCCCATCAGAATGACGATCAAACCGGCGGCATTTTTGATAGACTGCTCCGCAATCGCGCCGGTGATGGTTAAACTGCCGATGGTAAAGCTCACAATACCGGAGAACAGACCCAAAAATTCCATACTTTTACCTGTGGACTGCTGGGTTTTCTCCTCAAAGACCTTCAGTTGCGCCTCGGCGGCCAGTTGGCTTTGGTGCGCCTGCTGCAAAGCGCGTACCTGCTGAATAAAGGCGAGATATCTGCCGATACGGATGGGATAGTCGGTCCGTGTGTTGTCCTCTTTGTCAATGGCTTTGTTCAGGTAGGTCAATGCGTCCTCAAATTTGCCGTCAATGGCAAGGAGTCTGCCGTGGGTGGAGTAGAATTTTGCATAGCCGCTGTCCTCGATGTGGACTTCTACCATAACATCCAGCGCTTCTTTTAACAAGTCCTGCTTTTTCAGCTTGGGAATTTCGTCCAGTAACGTGGGCGCATTTTCAAAAGAGAGCAAAACAGTTTCGGCAAAGGCGTGGCAGCCCCCCACATTTCCTATGAGGTTGCCCATATTAATGCGCGCCTTTTGAATTGTTTTTTCCAAACGTTCGGCGGTCCAGCTTGCCTTTTTGAAGGCCTCCAGCTCCTTGATATCACTGCATACATCCAAATGAAGCAAAAAGGGTTCATTGGCAAAGAATTTGTGATAATCGTTCATCGCGGTGCGCAGATCGGTAAGGTTTTCGTTTCTGCGGGCGTAATTTTCCAGTACGCAGAAGGCAATGAAGGCCAATTTCCGTTCTTCCCGGGTGGGCGCATCCGTTTTAATCAGGGCAATGAGATTTTTCACATCTCCGTTAATAACGGTGTCATCCCATTTCAGCGCGTAGTCCACCACGGTTTTCTCAAAATCCCGTTCTGTTTGGGGCGGCAATGCCAAAAACAGTTTTTTGATTTCCTCCAGAGAGGGAATTTCTTTTCCTTTTTTGGAAGCATTCAGAACGTCCTGCGCCAATTCTCTGACACGGGCTTCGGTTAGGTTTTGTGTATCTGTTGGC
>JAZNDB010000179.1:0-4175 GCA_045587845.1 Faecousia sp. | reverse complement strand
AGGTAATGCCGAAGACCTGCTTGGTCTCCTGCTCTGCAGGCACAAAGTTGGGATCGATAGCAACCACGTTGTAGTTGCCGTTCCGCTTAGTCTTCAGAATTTCCAAAGCCTCGTCGGTATAACCGGGAGCAATTACGCCATCGGAAACTTCACGGGCAATCAGCTTCGCTGTCAGCGCATCGCAAGTTTCGGACAGAGCAACCCAGTCGCCAAAGGAGCAAAGGCGGTCTGCGCCACGGGCACGGGCATATGCGCAAGCCAAGGGATTTTCGTCCAGGCCCTCAATATCCTCTACAAAGCAGGCCTTCTTCAATTCTACGGGCAGCTTCTTGCCAACCGCGGCAGAGGTGGGAGATACGTGCTTAAAGGAAGTAACGGCGCACATACCGGTGGCTTCCTTCAGCTCCTTGACCAACTGCCAGGAGTTGAAAGCATCCAAAAAGTTGATAAAACCGGGACGACCGTTCAAAATCTCGATGGGCAGCTCAGCTCCATCGTGCATATAAATCTTTGCAGGTTTTTGGTTGGGGTTACAACCATACTTCAATTCAAATTCTTTCATCTTCCCTACTCCTTATTCGTGCTTATTGATAATCATCTGTTCAAATGCGCCGGTTTCCAAATCGGTATAGCGCACATAAAGAGAGATCTTATTGTCCTCGTTCAAATTATCCCAAAGCATATTGGCAAATGCATCCATATCGTTGTCCATTGCCACACGCTCGGGTTCTCCCTGGAAAGTAGGAATCACAGGGTTGCCGTCGCAGACATAGGTGTGGATAAAATGGCCAAGACCTGGTGTTGCGGGATATTCATAGAAGAATCTTGCGCAGGCCACGCCATCGGGGTCGGCAGCTTTTAAAATAGACATTTTATAGCTGCCATCCAATGCCAGCAGGCCGGAAATACGGGGTGTCCAGTTAGGTCCGTCATCTTCAAACATTCTGGTGCGCAGAGCAGATTCCCAGCTCTCGCCTCTTGCCAGGCTATCCCAGATTGTGTCTGTCTGGTCACCATTGGTAACGATCAATCCGCAGCCAACCTCACGAACAGGATGGTAAATGATCAAATGGGGATCTTGCATCAGGCTGGGGTCGTGGGCCTCGGTACGGATACCGTCCGGCTCGAAGGCAAAAATACGGTTACGGCTGTTCACACTACGGCCCATAATAAAATAAGCAGCAACTGATTTTGTACCATCAGGGGTTACACCCAGCACAATACCACGACCGGGGTATGTATTGGTAGACAGCTTCTCAGCAAGAGAGCCAATTTCATAAACATTCATTTTCTTCATTTCCTTTCTCACAGCAAACTGCACACCTGCTCCACAGCTGCAGGTAAGATCTTCCATTCTGCTTGTTCCATAACCCTTTTTTGCAGGGTTTCGGGGGTATCGTCCGGCTGAATTTCCACAGCCTTTTGGAGAATGATCTCTCCCCCGTCAGGAATCTCATTCACAAAGTGCACCGTTGCGCCGGTGACCTTGACACCGTAATTAAGCGCCGCCTCATGAACCCGGAGACCATAAAATCCTTCGCCACAAAAAGACGGAATGAGTGACGGGTGGACATTCAGAATCCGCTTGGGATAACAAGAAGTAAAGGACTCGCTGAGTATGGACATAAAGCCAGCCAAAACAATTATATCAATTTGATTTTCGGCAAGTAACTCTTTGATCTTCTCCTCAAATGCCTGCTGACTGCCCAATTCTTTTTTTAAAACAACAGCCGCAGCAATTCCTGCATTGCCTGCTCTCTGTAACGCATAGGCATCGCGGTTATTGGAAATCACAAGGACGATTTCGCCACTGTGAATCATTCCGCTTGTCTGCGCATCAATCAGCGCTTGCAGATTGGTGCCGCCACCGGAAACCAACACGGCAATTCTCTTTTTACCCATCTTCATCCTCACTTACACAATGGTAATCTTTTCGTCAGACTTGACAATCTTACCAATGACATAGGCGTTTTCACCGTGGGCAGTGAGAATTTCCAATGCCTTATCTACTTCCTCGGGTTTCACAACCACACTCATACCCACACCCATATTATAGGTGTTGAACATATCCCGTTCGGGAATATTACCGGTTTTGGCAATCATATCAAAGATGGGCAGAACCTTGACGGCGGACTTTTCAATCACTGCGCCCAATCCATCGGGGATACTGCGGGGAATGTTCTCATAGAAGCCACCGCCGGTGATATGGGAAATACCCTTGACATCCACCTGCTCCAGCAGAGCCAGTATGGATTTTACATAGATGCGGGTAGGTACCAGCAAGGCCTCTGCTACGCTTTTGCCCCCTAGTTCCGCACGGGCTACGTACAATTCGGGAGGGTTGTTATCAATATTGAACACCTTACGGCACAGGCTGAAGCCGTTGGAGTGAATGCCGGTTGATGCCAAAGCAATTACCACATCACCCTCAGCCATACGGGTATTATCGATAATCTTCTTCTTATCCACAACGCCCACAGCGAAGCCTGCAAGATCGTAATCCTCCAGAGGCATCAGGCCGGGGTGCTCTGCGGTTTCACCGCCGATGAGCGCTGCGCCGGACTGGACACAGCCCTCGGCAACACCGCCAACGATGGTAGCAATCTTCTCGGGGTAATTCTTGCCGCAGGCAATATAGTCAAGGAAGAACAAAGGCTTTGCGCCGCAGCAGATAATATCGTTAACGCACATAGCAACTGCATCAATACCGATGGTATCGTGCTTATCCATCAGGATTGCCAGCTTTACTTTCGTGCCGCAGCCGTCGGTACCGGAAACCAAAACAGGCTCTTCCATACCGGCAACATTCAGACCAAAGCAACCGCCAAAGCCACCTACATCGTCCAGACAGCCTTCATTCTTCGTGCGCTTGATATGCTTTTTCATCAGCTCAACAGCCTGGTAACCAGCGGTAATATCCACACCGGCGGCTGCGTAACTGGCAGATTGAGAATTTTTATGATCCATACTTTTTAACCCTTTCCGTTCCAGCAATAGGTGCAAGTCTTTTCTTTATCAATTCCAATTGCCTCCAGAATACCGTCCAGTGACTGGTAGCCGAGGGAATCAAATCCTAATTTATCGCAGATTGCTTTTGCAAGGCATTTACCCCGTTCAGAAGTAGATTCTGCGTACTCAGCAATATGCTTATCCGCTTCATCTCCCTCCAATTCACGGATGGTCTTTCTGGCAATCAAGTCCATAATGGAATTGCTTCGAGAGAAATTCAAGTATTTACAATTAAACAACACCGGCGGGCAAGCAGAACGCATATGCACTTCCTTAGCGCCGCTTTCGTACAGGAAATCTACGGTTTCCTGCAACTGCGTACCGCGGACAATAGAATCGTCCACCAACAGCAATTTCTTACCAACAATCAGTTCCGGTACGGGAATCTGCTTCATTTTTGCCACCTGGCAGCGTACCGCCTGACTGGATGGGGTAAACGATCGGGACCAGGTAGGCGTATATTTTACAAAGGGACGGGCAAAGGGCTTATGACTTTGGTTTGCATAGCCGATTGCGTGGGGAACACCGGTATCCGGAACACCGGCAACATAGTCCACATCCGGCATAGTGCCCCGTTCCATCTCATTGCGCGCCATAATTTCACCGTTCCGGCAACGCATAACCTCTACATTTTTGCCTTCATAATTGGAATTGGGATAACCGTAGTAGGTCCAGAGGAATGCGCAGATTTTCATTTCCTTACCGGCAGGCTGAAGAATTTCCATATTGTCAGCCGTTAGTTTTACAATTTCACCGGGGCCAAGTTCGTAATGATCCGCATAGCCCAGCTTGTGATACACAAAGGATTCAAAGGACACACAACAGCCGTCCTCACCTTTTCCTATCAAGACCGGTAGTCTGCCCAGCTTATCGCGGGCAACCACAATGCAATCGCTGGTCATAATGAGAATTGTTGCAGAGCCGTCAATAGAGTCCTGTGCGTGGCGAATCCCCTCAACCAGAGAATCTTTTTGATTGATTAAGGAGGCAATCAGCTCTGATTGGTTGACCTTACCGGAGGACATTGCCATAAACTGGTGATCGTGATCGGAAAAATACTTTTCAATCAAGGAATCCGCATTGTTGACAATGCCAACCGTTCAAATGGCATACAGGCCCAGGTGAGAACGTACCAACAAAGGCTGAGGGTCTGTATCACTGATACA
>JAZNDB010000178.1:0-4417 GCA_045587845.1 Faecousia sp. | reverse complement strand
ATGAAACTATTAAAACCATTTCCCGGAATGATCTTGTCCGTTGCTGTAGCGGCCCTTGCCTGCTGGCTGGAAAGCTTGCTTCCCATTCACCTTATCGGTTCTGCCGTAATTGCTATGTTCATCGGTATGATTCTCAATCATTTTTTGAAGG
Source organism: Faecousia sp. (assembly GCA_045587845.1). Classification (GTDB taxonomy): domain Bacteria; phylum Bacillota; class Clostridia; order Oscillospirales; family Oscillospiraceae; genus Faecousia. The sequence continues at coordinate 4,266 of JAZNDB010000178.1, read as the reverse complement.
GAACAAAGGTGTTTGCGCCGGGTCTGAAATTTACATCCAAGAAGATTTTGAAATTTGCGATTATTCTGCTGGGACTTTCCCTGAACATTACCACCATTTTGAATGTGGGTAAAATGTCCCTTACGGTTATGGTGTTCACCTTGCTGACCTGTTTTGGCGGCGGATACTTTATCGGAAGAGCGCTGGGGCTGAACTGGAAGCTTTCCAACCTGATTTCTGCCGGAACGGGAATTTGTGGCGGCTCTGCCATCGCGGCTATTGCGCCCACCATTGATGCAGATGATAACGATGTTGCTTACGCTATGTCTGCAACATTCCTGTTTGATATGGCAATGATTGTGCTTTTCCCCATTATGGGAAGGGCTATGGGTATGACAGATGAGGCCTTTGGCATCTGGGCGGGCACGGCGGTAAATGACACTTCCTCCGTGGTGGCTACCGGATATGCCTTTTCAGAGGGCGCCGGTGACTTTGCCACAATGGTAAAGCTCACAAGAACCCTTGCCATTATTCCCACAGTGATTACATTCGCTTTTGTCCAGCTTCGCTTGAAGCGCAAGGAAGCCGTTATGCGCAGCCAAAACGGAAGTGAGCTGAAGGCAAACTTCAGCATTACCAAAATCTTTCCCTGGTTCATTCTGGGCTTTTTGGCAATGTCCATCGTGGCAAGCGTGTTTCCGATTCCTGCTGCTGTAGTTTCCGGCACAAAGCGCGCAAGCAAATTCCTTATGGTCTGCGCATTGGCAGCAATTGGTCTGAATACGTCCTTCTCCAGTATGAAAAAATCGGGCATTCGTCCTATGATTCACGGCTTTATCATCTCTGCGCTGGTGGTTGTTGTGGCCCTTGCAGTTGAGATGGCTATGGGAATTGTATAAGCATAATAACAACAAGGCGTCGTCGGTGGCGCCTTGTTGTTATGTCTGTATTGCATCTTGCGAAAAATGTCACATTGTGCTATAATGCCACGGGTAGACATTTTTTGCGGAGGCATAGCAAGTGATAGCAGAAATGGTAAAAACACATTTTTTGGATACGCGAGCAAAGAGAATTATTGCGTTGATATTGGTATCAATTCTCTTGCTGACGGCTGCGTACAGCCTGTTGCGCTTCGGTTTTTCGATTGATCTTTTAGACAGAAGCGGCTGGCATACCAGCCAGGGCAACACACAGTTTCGGGACTATTTGGGCCGTCCCCAACTGGGCTGGCAGTATATAAAGAATAAACTGTATTACTTTGACGCAAACGGCAATATGGCCACAGGCTGGCAGGATATTGATGGCAGTCGCTACTACTTTGGTACAGACGGTGTCCGGGCAGTGGGTTGGCAGACGGTTGATAACAAAACCTACTATTTAGGCGCGGACGGAAAAACCGTTACCGGTTGGCAACAGGTTGACGGAAAGCGTTATCTGTTTACGGACACCGGCGCTATGGCTACCGGCTGGCAGATGATCGACGGTAACCGCAGCTATTTCTCCCAAGAGGGAATGGCGCTCACCGGTTGGCAGAGTATAGATGACAAGCAGTACTATTTCACCGAAGAGGGCTATACCCTTTCCGGCGCCGTGGAAATTGACGGCATTCTCTCCCACCTTGCCGATGATGGCGCAGCGCTCACCGGCTGGTACACAGACGAAGCGGGGAAGTACTACCTGAATGAAAAGGGTCAGCATTATACCGGTCCACAGGAGGTGGACGGCAAAGGCTACTACTTTGGCGAAAACGGCGTAATGGCCGTTGGCTGGGTGACAGAGGGGGATGACCGTTATTACTTAAATGCAGACGGTACGATGGCCATTGGCAGAGCAGAAATCGATGGAAAGACCCACTTCTTTACATCCAAGGGCAAGTGGGTACTGTTTGCCAATCCGTGGAATCCGGTACCGGAAGATTACGTGGTAAAACTGGTGAGCATTGAGGGCTTCCGTTTTGACAGTGTTGGAAGAGATGCTTTGCAGAAAATGCTGGAGGACTGCCGTAGCGCAGGATATTCCTGTAAGATTAACAACACCTACCGATCCAAGGCGACCCAACAGTTCATATGGAACAGAAGTGTAAACAATTATCTGTCGCAGGGTATGACCTTAGAGGAGGCAGAAGCCAAAGCAGGGGAGAGCGCGGCAATACCCGGTCACAGCGAACACCAGACCGGTCTGGCAGTGGACATTGACGGCTCGGATGAAACCTATGCCTGGCTTGCCGAACATTGTTGGGATTACGGGTTTATTCTCCGCTATCCGGATAACAAAAAGGACATTACAGGCATTATCTATGAGCCGTGGCACTTCCGCTATGTAGGCACAGAGCTTTCTTTAGAACTGAAAGAGCTGGGTATTACTATGGAAGAATACATAGAGCAAATAACACCCAATGCAGAATAATGAAAAGAGGACATTTAGGCGGGCTCATATAGGGATTTACACGGTTTTGAAGCAATCTTTTTCTCCCCGGAAAACCAACGTCCTTGAAATACATTCAGTATTTCTACGTACTTTTAGATTCTCCGGGAATAAAAATCTTAGTTTCAAAACTGCGTAGCACTCCAAAACGAGAGGTTTTCCTGCAAGACAAAATAAAATGCCACGGTAAGGCTGACGCCTACCGTGGCATTTTGATGCAGTATTGCGGGAAAAGATCCAATTTGGAGCGTATAAATCCCTATGTGAGCCCGCCTTTATACGTCCTCTTTTTTCAGCGCCTCTATGGATAATTCGCCTGCCAGCTTGAACAGGGTATCGCTAAGCACCTGTTCCAAGGGGATTCCTGCAGTTTTGGCAACCTGGGTATAGAAAAGAGCCACCGTTGGCTCTAACAAAAGCGTAACCTGTGTCATAATTTCCTCCCGAAAAAAACTGTGTTTTATCCTATGCAAACCCTTGACAGACGTGCTACAATATAAAATACGAGAAAACGCAAAAAACGCGAGAGGTGAAAACAATGGCAAAAGAGAAAAAGGTTGAACAAATTACCGATATGGAGGTAGACTTTGCCCAATGGTTTACAGATGTATGTACCAAGGCACAGCTGATTGACTACTCTTCCATTAAGGGTGTATTTATTTACCGTCCCTATGGTTATGCCATTTGGGAGAATATTCAGTCCATTATGGACAAGGAATTTAAGAAGCAGGGCGTAGAAAACGTGTATATGCCTCTTTTGATTCCCGAAAGCCTGCTGCAAAAGGAAAAAGACCACGTGGAGGGCTTTGCGCCCGAGTGCGCATGGGTTACGATGGGCGGCGGTGAGAAGCTGGAGGAGCGTTATGCGATCCGTCCTACTTCCGAAACGTTGTTCTGCGAGCATTTTGCAAACGTTCTGCAGACCCACCGTCAGCTGCCTATGAAATACAATCAGTGGTGCTCCGTTCTGCGTTGGGAAAAGACCTCCCGTCCCTTCCTGCGGCACAGAGAGTTCCTGTGGCAGGAGGGTCACACCATTCACGCCACTGCCGAAGAGGCAAAGAACTTTACCGAAACAATGCTGAATGTCTATGCTGATTTCTGCGAGAATGTGCTGGCAATGCCCGTTACCCGCGGTCAAAAGACCGAGAAGGAGAAGTTCAACGGCGCAGAGGCAACCTATACCATCGAGTGTATGATGCACGACCGCAAGGCTCTGCAGGCAGGCACGTCCCACTACTTTGGCGACGGCTTTGCTAAGGCTTTCGGCATTGAGTTTACCGATAAGACCAACCAAAAGACCAATCCCCACGAAACTTCCTGGGGCGTGTCCACCCGTTTGATTGGCGGTATCATTATGACCCACGGCGATAATAATGGTCTGGTCCTGCCCCCCAAGGTTGCGCCTATTCAGGCAATCATTCTGCCTATCGCCCAGCATAAAGAGGGGGTTTTGGAGGCGGCTGACAGCATCAAGAACCGCTTGATTGCAGCGGGCTTCCGCGCTAAGGTAGACGATTCCGACAACTCTATGGGCTGGAAGTGCGCTGAGTACGAGATGAAGGGCGTGCCCCTGCGTGTAGAATGCGGTCCCCGCGATTTGGAAAACGGTCAGGTGGTTCTGGTCCGCAGAAACGACGGCGAAAAGACCGTGGTCAAGCTGGAGGATCTGGAAAAAGCCGTTGCCGAGCAACTGGAACTGGTGCATCAGGGTATGTTTGCTCGCGCCAAGAAGAACCTGGAGGAGCATATCTACGAAGCCCATTCTCTGGAAGAAGCCAAACAGCTGCAGGAGAAAAACGGCGGTTTCATCAAGACTATGTGGTGCGGCGAGCTGGAATGCGAGCTGAAGATGAAGGAGCA
>JAZNDB010000177.1:0-2872 GCA_045587845.1 Faecousia sp. | reverse complement strand
CTCTCCCCTTATGACGAGGTGGCGCGGGTCAGCAGGCTGAAAGCTGAAGCCACACCCCACGAAAACCAGGACGTGGTGGTGGCTGCCGATACCATTGTGGTATGCAACGGCCATATTCTGGGCAAGCCTAAGGACGAACAGGATGCCTTTCGTATGCTGAAAATGCTGTCGGGTAAGGACCATCAGGTTATGACGGGTCTTACCGTTCTTCGTGGTGACACTGCGGTGGTCTGCACCGAGGTGACGGATATTCATTTCCGGGAACTGACCGATAGAGAAATCCTGAATTATATCCGCACCGGCGAGCCTATGGACAAAGCTGGCGCCTATGGCATTCAAGGGGGCGCTGCCCTGTTTGCAGAAAAAATGGCTGGTGATTATTATAACGTTATGGGTCTGCCCGTATGCCGATTGGCGCAGATTCTCAAATCCCTTGCCCCCGAACTTATGGAGGAAAACCTATGAAACATTTATTTACAAGCCGCGTGCGGGTTGTTTTGGTAGCAGCCGTCCTGCTGGCGATTGTGCTGGCTGTGGTCAGTTCTTTGACCGGTTTAAAGCTGCCGCAAATGATGGTGCAGGGTGTGCTTGCGCCTTTTCGCGCAGGTGTGAGCAAGCTCACCGACCAGGCCCAGCAGCTATACGATTATATCTTCAGCTATGAATCTCTGCTGGCGGAAAATGAATCTCTGAAAGAGCAACTTGCCGCCATTGAAAATGATGCGCGGGACGCCTATGCCATCAAGCAGGAAAATGAGGAACTGCGGGCGATGCTGGATTTGAAGACCACCCACGAGGATTACAAGCTGGCTGATGCCTATATCATCGCCACCAGCTCCGCGGATTGGAGCAGCACCTTTACCATCAACCGGGGTACCAATGTGGGTATCCGGGAGGGTATGTGCGCAATCACTGCTTACGGCGAGCTGGTTGGTCTGGTCAGCGAGGTTGGCGTGAACTACGCCATTGTAAAGTCCGTGCTGGACTCATCCTTGGAAATCAGCGCCACCATTGCCGCCTCCGGTCACAGCGGTATGGTGCAGGGCGGTTATGCCTCCGGTCTGGACGGGCTTCTGCGAATGAACTACCTGCCCTCCTCCGCCACCATTCGTAACCACGACCAGGTTGTCACCACCGGTTCTACGGTCTATCCCCGGAATTTGATTCTGGGCCACGTTGTGGACGCAGGTTTTGATGACACCGGCGTTGCAAAATATGCCCTTTTGGAGCCGGCTGTGGATGTCCGCAGTCTGGAGCACGTCTTTATCGTGACGGAATACAACGCAGGGTGATCGCAATGGCAAAAAAGAACGAATTTCGTCCTGATAAGTCCAGCACCTCCCTGCTGAGCCACTTGTTATTAACCAAAACCCAGCAAAAAATCGTTTTAAAATGGAGTTTTTATGGGCTTTTGCTGGTGGTTTTGTCGGTATTGCAGGATTCCCTGCTAAGCCAGATTCGTATCTTTGGGGCTACCACTGAGCCTGTCCCCTGTTGCATTTTTCTGATTTGCATTTTGGAGGGTACGCAAAACGGCAGTGTCTTTTCCCTGGTGGCCGGACTTTTATACCTGTTCTCCGGCACCGCCCCCGGACCCTATTCTATGGTAGCCATTGTCTTTTTGAGCGTAGGTGTGTGTATGCTGCGGCAGGCTTTTCTGCAGGAACGTTTTTTCTCTGCGTTTTTGTGCGTCGCTGTGGCTATGCTGCTGTATGTGCTGGTTAACTTTGCCTTTGGTCTGTTCCTTGGGCTGACCATATGGCGCAGGCTGTTTGGTTTTATCCTGACCGCAGTGCTCTCCCTGCTCTTTGTTCCCGTTCTCTACCCCGTTTTGAAGGCCATTGGCGCCTTTGGAGGCAATTTATGGAAAGAATAACAAAAGTTCGCGCTATGATTGCGCTGGCGCTTTTTGCCGTGATTCTGGGTTTCTTTATTTTCAAGCTCTATGACCTGCAAATTATCGAAACCGGCGGCAGCACCAACAACCAAGCTACATTTACTACCCTTACCCGCGTAAAAGCCAAGCGGGGACACATTTTGGATAAAAACGGTAATCCTATGGTGAGTAACCGCGCCAGTTATGACCTTGTTATTAACCACTATGTGCTTCTCACCGCCAACGGCACCAACGATAATCTTTTACGGTTGGTGAAACGGTGCGAAGAGGCGGGTATTGAATATACCGAACACTTCCCCATATCCCAGGAACGGCCCTTTACCTACACCCTGGATCAGCAAAATTCCATTTGGCAGGATCGTTTCCAAGTGTATTTGGATTGGATGGAAGGTCTCGACTCGGATATCACCGCGCCGCTGCTGGTGGAAAAGCTCCGCCAGCGCTACAAAATCCCCGCTGAGTGGACCGATGACGAAGCGCGGAAGGTGATCGGCTTGCTCTATGAGATGTCCTTGCGGAAATGCATTAGCAGTTTGCCCACCTATGTCTTCATCACCGATGCCAGCGACGAGGAGCTGTCTGCCATTGTGGAGCTGAATATCCCCGGTATGAATGTTGAAGCCTCCACTGTGCGGGAATATAACACCAAATATGCCTCCCATATTTTGGGTTACGTGGGCGCAATGAATGCCGAGCAGTGGGAATATTACAAAACCGTTCCCGGCTACGATATGGACGCGCAAATAGGTCAGGACGGCTTGGAAGCCACTTACGAGGAGTCTCTGCACGGCGTTGACGGTTGGCGTGAAGACACCGTCACATCCGATGGCACACTGGTTTCTTCCCGGTATCTGCAGGAACCGAAGGCCGGCTCCAACGTGGAGATTTCCATTGATTTGAATCTGCAGATGGCTGCCGAAATTGCGTTGGAAAAAACTATTTTGACTCTGCGGGCAGCCGGTGAAACAAATCCCG
>JAZNDB010000176.1:0-13691 GCA_045587845.1 Faecousia sp. | reverse complement strand
TATGAAAAGCTGGATTTGTCCGGCAAGCAGGACAAAAAGCTTTTACTTGAAATTGAACAGGAAGATGCTGAACAATAAAGCGGGATGACATTTGTCATCCCGCTTTGCTTTATTTGGTTGGATCGTAGTTAACCACAACACTTTGAGAGGTGAGGTCACTAACCTGGCGAACACCTGTGCCGTAGACATTTACTTGAATCAGTACAGGGCAGCTTGCCAATGCCTTTACAGAGGTAATACCTTTGTTGTAATCCATAAAGACGTTGTTCAGATTCTTCAGTCCCTGCAGAGGAACAAGCGTATCCAATTTGTTATAAGAACCGTCGATGTTTACAAGCTCGCAATCGGTACTCCATTGGGGAAGCTTTGTAACTTTGTTATTGGAGAAATTGAAATCCTCCAGTTTTGTCAGTGTGGACAGAGAAGTAATATCCTGAATGGTGTTGTTGGAGAGAACTAACTTTTTCAAGGCCACACAGGAGGACAGGGGGGTAACATCAGTAATGGTGTTATTGGAGAGATCCAGTTCATCCAAAACGGTGAAGTTCTGGAAGGAGACCAGTTCGCTGAGAGAATTATTTCCGGCGAACAACTTCTTAAGTCCGGACAGAATTGTGATAGGGGAGAGTGTTTCCAGATTGTTGTAGGAAACATCTAAGGAAGTGATTGTGGTCAACGTAGAAAGGGCGGACAAATCGTTCAATGCGTTATGGGAAAGCTTTACCTCCTGCAGCTTTTGAAGACTGCTTAATGGCGCAATATTACGGACGGCATTGTTGCTTAAATCCAAATATGTCAGACCCTTTGCCTGTTCAAGACCTGCTGTTGTGGAAAGTCCACAGCCACGAATAGACAATTTGGTAAGACTGGGCAGCGCGCCAATAATGGATAACTCCTGGGCGTTGAGCGCGGTGTCAGTGATACTCAATTCCTTCAGGTTGGACAGGTTGGATAAGCAAGAGAACTGACTGGTCACGCTGCTGTGAATTTCCAGTTTCTCTAAAAATGCCAAGTGCCGCAAATCTTCAAGAGATGCCACATTCTCGGGCACAGAGAACTCCTTGATTGTCCACAAATCGTTGGTATAAACAGGTGTCTCGGCATCCAATTCCAGCAATTCGCGGAATGTGTCTTCCATTGCAGCATCGGCAAACTGCACACGTTCAATAACGCCACCAACAGTGAAACCAAAGATAGCGGCAGGACTTACAAGACCGTTATCATCTACTGCAACAGCGTAGATAATATTCTTGCCGTTTTGCAATGTAATGCCGTTCTGATAGGCATCTTCCGCGATTGAGGGAAACTCTCCGTCGCTGCTGACGTAAAGCTTGTCGCTATCTGCCGAGATTGTTACAGTAATATATTGGGTGTAGTATGCGCCGGTGCTTAACGGATCAGGTGTACTGACAGGTGTGGCAGGGCGTAGCGCATCAAGCTGCTGCTTAACCTCCTGGTTTGTGACATTGTCAAGCATATTAACAGCATCCAGCAGTTTGTCCTGTTCCACATAGGTTTTGGATAAAGCAATGTAGACGTCAACTCCACCGCCGTCGGAAATAGCGTGGGAAAGGGTGTATTCCGCCTTGGTGTAGTTGCCACTTTCCTTATACTGTTCAGCCAGTTCAATGGCAACGGCGTCGCTGTTACCGGATTGTAGATAGGCGTGGTTATAAAACCAGGCAGATACCGAGTGACTTCCGTTTTTTTCAAAATGACGGGCAGCGTGCAGCAGAACGTCACGGGTAAATGCACGGTCATATATAAATAGATACCAGCCGGTGCAAACAATAATTGCAAGGGCAAGCACGATTGGTAGAATAGTTCGCATTGATTTTTTCATGGTTCGCTCCATTTCGATAAAATATCACTATAATTATACTCACAATGGACTATGGTGTCAAGGAAAACTGAGATGGGCCAACGGAATCCGCCAAGTTTTTAATTGGAATAAATGTAAAATATTAGACGGTGATGCGTATGAAAGGAAAAACTTGGTTATCGGCATTTGTGTTGGGATTTGTTCTTCCCGGTCTTATTTTCTCAGTTGCAGAAAAATGGCATTTGCTATCAGAAAAAAATGGATCTGACAAAATATCTTCCACAGAGCAAAGCAATGCGCAAACAACACCTCATCAACCGGGCAGATATAAAATCAATGTGCAAAATACGTCATCGCAGGTGGTGGAAATGGACTTGGATACATATATCGTTGGTGTCCTTCTTGGGGAATTACCTGCTGATTTTGATGTGGAAACAATGAAGGCGCAGGCTGTGGTTGCCAGGACATATGCGCTGAAGCGACAAGCAACTGCCCAAAAGCATAATGGCGCAGTCTGTATGGAATCTGCCTGTTGCCAGGCCTATTGCGCAATCGAAGAGTATTTGGCAAAGGGTGGCAGGCAAGAAACGGTAGATAAGGCCAAGTCCGCGGTAAATGCAACGGCACATCAAGTGCTGACCTATAACAACCAGTTGATTGAAGCCACGTATTTTTCTTGTTCTGGAGGAAAAACGGAGGATGCGATGGCAGTGTGGGGCGCAGAGATTCCTTATTTGCAGGCCGTAGATAGTCCGGGAGAGGAACAGGCTACCCATTATACCGATTCGGTGCAATTTTCAAAACAGGAGTTTGCCAATTTGCTGCAAATCAACCCACAGGGGCAGCTTGCAACTTGGTTCGGTAAAGTTACCTACACGAATGGCGGTGGTGTTGACACCATTGTAATAGCAGACAAAACCTTTAAAGGAACGGATCTGCGAAAGTTGCTGGGATTGCGTTCTACAGCCTTTACCATAACGCCAATTGGCGACAGTGTGCATATTATGACCAAAGGCTTTGGACACCGTGTAGGAATGAGCCAGTATGGGGCAGAGGCAATGGCAGTTAGGGGAGAAAATTACGAGCAGATTTTAAGTCACTATTATCCGGGAACAAAACTGAAAGAATACACGCAGAATTGACAAAAGCGTAATAATCTTGTAGAATAGTGAAAATTATGGAAAGGGGGAAATGCGATGCCTATTCAAATCCCCAACAACCTGCCCGCTGCCAGCGTTCTGCAGGAGGAAAACATCTTTGTAATGCCAGAAAACAGAGCAAGCACCCAGGATATTCGTCCTCTGGAGATTGTAGTTCTGAATTTGATGCCTACAAAGATCGTTACTGAAACCCAACTAAGCCGCTTGTTGGGCAATACCCCCTTGCAGGTGCGGTTGGAATTGATGCATACCAAGACGCATATTGCAAAAAATACCGCGCAGGAGCACCTGTTAACCTTCTATAAAACCTTTGATGAACTGAAGGACAGAAAGTTTGACGGAATGGTAATTACCGGCGCTCCGGTAGAGAATATTCCCTTTGAAGAGGTGGATTACTGGCAGGAGCTTTGCCAGATTATGGAGTGGAGCAAGACCCACGTCCATAGCACGTTCCACATCTGCTGGGGCGCGCAGGCGGGACTTTACTACCATTACGGCATTGATAAGCATCCGTTGAAAGAAAAACTGTTTGGCGTGTTTGAGCATACGCGGGATTATTCCCGCTCAATACTCCTGCGTGGCTTTGACGATAATTTCTGGGTGCCCCATTCCCGCCATACAACGGTGTTGCGGGAAGAAATTGAGGCAGTTCCGGAACTGAAAATCCTGGCATCTTCCGAGGATGCGGGCGTGTATGCGGTAATGAGCAAGCGCGGTCGGCACATTTTTATAACAGGACATTCTGAATACGATTCCGACACCTTGGAAAAGGAATACTTCCGAGATAAAAATGCTGGTCTGCCGATTGCAGTTCCCAAGAATTATTATCCCAATGACGATGATACACAAGCGCCGATTGTTCGCTGGAGAGGACACGCAAACTTGCTGTTCTCCAACTGGCTCAACTACTTTGTGTATCAGACAACACCCTATGATATTACCAGCATTGGTAAAGAATAAAGCCTTTCGCACCCGCTATAACCGGGTGCGAAAAATTTTTGTTGACAAATCTTGGAAGTGGATATATAATTAGCAGGAAGTTAGCGTATGCTAACTAAAAATCGGCTAACAAGTTAGCATAAGCTAACTTGTTAAAAGGAGAATGGGTATGACCATAAATGATTTGCAAACAGGGCAACAGGGCATTATTTCAGCAGTGGGCGGAGAGGGCGCTTTGCGCTTACGTTTTTTGGATATGGGGCTGATTCCCGGAACAAGTGTGCGTTTGCAAAAGGTTGCGCCTATGGGTGACCCCATTCAAATTCAAGTCCGTGGATATGAACTGACAATCCGCAGGGAGGATGCGAAAATGATTGACTTGCAGGAGGTAGACAAATGATTTTTGCATTGGCAGGAAATCAAAACTCCGGCAAGACTACGCTTTTCAATGCCCTTACCGGCGCAAACCAGCACGTGGGAAATTTTCCCGGTGTGACCGTAGACCAAAAAATCGGCTATATCCGTAACACAGAGCATCAGGTGGTGGATTTACCGGGAATTTACTCGATTCGCCCCTATTCACAGGAGGAGATTGTCACCCGTGACTTTATCCTGAAGGAAAAACCTGACGGTATCATCAATATTGTAGATGCTACAAATATTGAACGAAATCTGTATCTGACACTGCAGTTGCTGACGCTCCGTGTTCCCACAGTAATTGCGCTGAATATGATGGATGAACTCCGGGGAAACGGGGGCAGTGTGGATGTAAAAAAGATGGCAAAGGCGCTTGGTGTACCTGTCGTACCTATCAGCGCGGTGAAAAAGCAGGGTATTTCTGAATTGCTGGAAACCGCAATCACGACTGCGCAGAACAAAATTTTGCCGAAAGTACAGGATTTCTGTCCCGATGGTCCTGTTCATCGTTGCATTCACGCGGTAAGCCATATTATTGAAGACCACGCAACAATGGTCGATATTTCCCGGCGATTCTGCGCAATGAAGCTGATTGAAGGAGAGCAGGACATTTGCGATTTGCTGCAGCTGAGTCAGAATGAAATCGAATTGATTGAACATTCCGTGATTGAAATGGAATCGGAACGGGGACTGGATAGAAATGCTGCGCTGGCAGATATGCGATATAATTTCATCGAGTCTGTTTGCGCTGACTGTGTTGTGAAAGCGAAGGAAAGTAGGGAACACCGCAGAAGTATGCAAATCGACAAGGTTCTGACCAATCGCTATTTGGCAATTCCTCTGTTTGTTGCCATTATGGGCCTTGTGTTTTATCTCACATTTAATGTGTTTGGCGCTTTCCTTTCAGATGTGCTTGCCTATGCCGTTGACGGACTGACGTTACTGGCTGACAGTGCGCTGACACACTATGGGCTCAATCCTATTGTACATAGTCTGATCATTGACGGTATATTCGCCGGCGTTGGCAGCGTGTTGAGCTTCCTGCCGTTGATTGTGGTGCTGTTCTTCTTCCTGTCGCTACTGGAGGACTCCGGCTATATGGCACGTGTGGCCTTTGTAATGGATAAACTTTTGAGAAAAATCGGTTTGTCCGGCAGAAGCTTTGTACCTATGCTGGTTGGCTTTGGTTGCACTGTTCCGGGCATTATGGCTACAAGAACGCTATCTTCCAACCGGGACAGAAAAATGACCATATTGCTCACCCCCTATATGAGCTGCTCTGCTAAAATTCCCATCTATTCTGTATTTTCCGCAGCATTTTTTCCCGGCAGAGAACTGCTGGTGATGCTGGCACTGTACTTTGGCGGTATGGCAGTGGGGGTGCTGGTGGCACTGCTTATGAAGAAAACCGCATTCAGGGGCAATCCTGTACCCTTTGTAATGGAACTGCCCAACTACCGACTACCTGCGCCCAGAAGCGTATTGCTTTTGATGTGGGAAAAGGCTAAGGACTTTCTGCAACGGGCATTCTCTGTGATTTTTGTGGCAACTGTACTGATTTGGTTTTTGCAGACCTTTGATACACGGTTCAATGTGGTTGCAGATAGCGCTGAGAGCATTCTGGCAACCTTGGGTCGCGTGGTATCACCGGTTTTTGCGCCGCTTGGCTTTGGCGACTGGCGTATGGTGACGGCTTTGGTGTCCGGTTTTACTGCAAAGGAAGCGGTTGTCAGCACATTTGGTGTTATTTTGGGTGTGGGCACAGAGCAGTTAACAACAGCGCTTCACACTATCTTTACAACGGAATCGGCTTGTAGTTTTTTAACCTTTAGTCTGTTGTATACTCCTTGTGTTGCGGCGGTTGCAACCATTCGCAGGGAACTGAATTCCGGCTGGAAAGCCTTGGGCGTAGTTATAATGCAGTGCGCAGTTGCCTGGTTGGCAGCGCTGCTTGTTTATCAGCTTGGGGTGTTGCTATGAGATGGTACGACATACTTGTACTGTGTTTGGTTGTAGGCTACTGCGTGTATGTGATCCTGCGAAAGGATAAATGCGGTTGTAGTGGAAACTGCGGAAATTGCAAGGGCTGCGCAAACAGAGACAAGAAAAACTAAATTGCTGAATAAAAAAGGACGTGTTGCGAAACACGTCCTTTTTGCGTTATATTTGCTGAACAATCCGGTGTGCAGAATCCTTTTCGGGAGTTGTCTGTTTATATTTGTTGGGACTGGGGAAATTAAGAATCAGAGAGAAAAACAGGCACAACACAATAGCGCATACGCCGGTGGTAATCCAAAGACTACGTTGCCTGAGCAGCTCCTTGGTGGCATATAAAAACCAAAGCAGCGCGCCGGAGATGGCCAAGCACAGCAAGGTAATTATAACTTTAAGCCAAATAATACCGTTGCCGGCAACGATCATATAAAGAAAAAATAAAATTGCATCCAGGCACAAAGCGTATGTCATATAACGCTCCATAATTTTGTAGCGATTGGGTTTTTGTGTCATTTCAATCCCCCCCTGTGTTTTTTAACATTTTAGCATATCCTGTCGAAAATTGCAATATCTGCGAAAATTTTTACAAATACTTGCAGGATACAGGTTTATTTGGTATAATAAGTCAATATTATGTGAAAGTATGGGCAAGGAGCGACTATGGGAGAACCGAAATATCGCTTAGAGGGTATCGTCCACACCAGAAATGAACTGATGGAGGACTTTGAAGGCCCTCTGGACGTAATTTTTCTATTGCTGAGTAAAAATAAAATAGAGATTCAGGACGTCTCCATTACGGCGATTTTGGAGCAGTATTTGGCATACCTTGAGGAGATGAAACGGCTGGATATTGAACTGGCCAGTGAGTTTATCACAATGGCATCTCACTTAATGCTGATTAAGACCAAGATGCTTTTGTCCACCGCTGAGGCCATTGAGGCAGAAACGGAGCTGGATCTGCTCCGTCAGTCGTTGATTGAGCGTCAGCGTCACGAGGCAATGGATCAGATTCGTATGGCGGTTACAGTGCTGGAACCGATGAACGAAATTGGACGCAACCTGTTTACCAAGGCGCCGGAACCCCTTCGCCGCGACACAACCTATCGGTATCGGCACGATGTAATGGATATGCTTTGGGCGTTGGACGAAATCACCCAGCGGAATCAGCGCCGTCTGCCGCCGCCAACGGTAAACTTTAAGGGAATCGTAGGCAAAGAACCATATCCCGTAACCAAGAAAGCAAAGGAACTGATTCATAATCTAATTTTGCGTGGCGTACAAAAACTGAAAAGCCTGTTTAAAGGAAGTCGCAGCCGATCTGAAATTGTTGCCACATTTTTGGCAATACTGGAATTGTGTAAAACCAATTCCGTTACATTGGAGGACGATGTTTCCGGAGAAAATCCCAATGTAAGGCTCTTGGATGAAGATGCACTAAATAAGCAAGGAGATGACGAAAATGGAACAAATTGAATTACAGAGGGCCATTGAAGCCATCTTGTTTGCTGCCGGTGAACCGGTTGAGATTGCGCAGCTTTCCAACGTGCTGCAGGCAGACGAAAAGGACATAATCGCTGCTACCGATGCACTTGCAAATGAATTGGCCTTCAACCGCCGGGGTATTCGCATTCTGCGGCTGGAAAAAGGCTATCAGATGGTATCTTCCGGTGAGATGGCGGATTATATAACCCAGGCGCTGGAGACCCGTAAACCCCCCAAGCTTTCTGCATCCCAGTTGGAAGCGCTGACCATTATTGCATATTATCAGCCTGCTACCAAAGCTATGGTGGAGCAGCTCCGCGGTGTGGATAGCAGCTACTCCATCGGCGCGCTTCTTAATAAAAAGCTGATTGAAGATGCGGGCAGGCTGAATGTGCCCGGCCGCCCTATTCTGTATAAAACTACACCGAATTTCTTGCGTACATTCGGCTTGTCCTCCCTTGAGGAGCTTCCGGCTATTGAGAAGGTTAACCTTGGCGATCCGGAAGTCATAGAAGAGCCGGTTGATCCCGACCAAATGACGATGGAGGAAGTCTGATATGGGCTGGCTGATAGCGTTGGCAATTCTACTTGCGTTACTCCTTCTTCCGTTTGGTTTTTGCGCTATCTACAGACAATCCAATTCCGGCATCTGGCTTTTGATTGGGCCGCTGAAGTTCCGTGTTTTCCCGGGAAATAAAAAAAGGGAGGAAGGAACGCGGAAAAGCACAAATAAAACAGAAAGCCACGGATCTACGGGTGGCAATCTTCGGGATTTTTATCCGACTGTGCGGGCAATCCTTCAATTTCTGGAGGAATTCAGAAAGAAAATTCGCGTAAAAAATCTGGAACTGCAACTGGTCCTGGCTGGGGATGACCCCAGCGACCTGGCGGTGAATTATGGCAGAGCGTGGGCTGCTGTGGGAAATCTGCTTCCCCAGCTGGAGCGTATCTTTGTGATTCAGAAACGAAACATTCAAGTGGAATGTGACTTTCTGGCAGACCAAACGCGGATTTATGCCCGATTGGACGCAACAATCACCTTAATACGTGCGCTGCAATTGTTGTCGATGCACGGAATAAAAGTAATAAAACAACTAATGAATTTGAAAAAATTACGAAAAGGCGGTGCCGAATTATGAGTCAAAAGCTTCCCAATATGCTGGAAAACACCATTGCAAAAATTCGCGAAATGGTAGATGCAAATTCTGTGGTGGGTGAACCCATTACCGCAGGTGATGTTACAATCATTCCAATTTCTAAAATCAGCATTGGCTACGGTGGTGGCGGCACTGATTTTGCGAAAAAGAACGCCAACCAGCAGGATGTTCCTTTCGGTGGCGGTGTAGGCGCAGGTGTAAAGGTGACACCGATTGCGTTTTTGATTATTAAAGAGGGAAATGTGCGGATGTTGCCTGTTGCAGCCCCTGCAAACACCACAGCGGATCGTCTTGTGGAAATGATTCCCGATACGCTGGATAAGATTACCGGCTTTATCGACTCCCGTATGGAGAAAAAAGCAGAATAAAGAAACATTCCCGGGGGAAACTACCTGCGGGTGATGAGAATGAAACGTTTTTTTGCCGGGGTGGCAGCTGCATTTCTGGCTGCCAGCCTGGTTTTTCCCTGTGGAGCAATTTCTGCAAGCAATGCAATTTTACTGGACGGACAGACCGGCCGTGTCATTTATGAGAAACAGGCGGATAAACAAGGTCTAATCGCCAGCACCACCAAAATTATGACGGCATTGGTAGTCTGTGAACAGGTTAACGTATTGGACAGAGTTCGCATACCGAAGCAAGCCGTAGGAATCGAAGGATCCTCTATGTACCTGAAAGAGGGCGAAATTCTGACAGTACAGGATCTTCTGTACGGCCTGATGCTTCACAGCGGCAATGATGCTGCTGTTGCGCTGGCTATCTACTGTGGCGGTACTGTTGAGGGCTTTGCAGAACTGATGAACGATAAGGCCCACAGATTGGGTCTGTACAATACCCACTTTGTGAATCCCAATGGATTGGACAGCCCCGGTCATTATTCCACCGCAAGGGATATGGCAGTGCTGGCTGCATATGCTATGGAAAACCCGATTTTTTATAAAACAGTTTCCACCAAAACCGTCACGGCCGGAGGTCGGAATCTCCGAAACCATAACAAACTGCTGTGGATGTTGGATGGTACTGACGGTGTAAAAACAGGCTTTACCAAAAAAGCAGGCCGTATTTTGGTGTCCAGCTGTACCCGACAGGGGCGCAGATTGCTTTGCGTAACGATGAACGACGGCAATGATTGGCAGGACCACATAAGCCTGATGGAAACAGGGTTTGCAAACTATACAGTTCGTCAAATTGTAAAAAAAGGCGACTGCGTAGGCACTGTGCCGGTTATATCCGGTGAGGATACCTACGTTGCCCTGATCGCAACTGAGGATTTTTCTTACTCACTGGCGCAAGGGGAAGAACCTACAATTGTGCTATCCAAGCCGGGATTTGTATATGCGCCTGTTGCGCAAGGGCAGGAAGCGGGAGTTGCCCATATTTGCCTAGATGGAAAGTCTGTTGGGCAGATTCCTGTTGTCTATGGACAAACTGTGGAAATGCAGTCAATCAAAAAACCATCTTTATGGGAGAAACTTTTTAAAGGAGGGGAAATATGACCGAACGCATACAAAAAATTATAGCGTCCAGAGGAGTTACGTCAAGGCGAAAAGCAGAAGAACTGATTTTGGCCGGCCGTGTTACCTGTAACGGTCGTATTTGCCTTCTGGGAGAACAGGCAGACCCGGAGATTGATACCATTCAGCTGGACGGGAAACCGCTCCCGTCCGGTGGTGAATATATGTACATTATGCTCAATAAGCCCCGGGGCTATGTGACAACGCTATGCGATGAAAAGGGCAGAAAGGATATTTCCCTGTTGGTTGCAGATTGTCCTGTCCGCGTGTATCCAGTAGGCAGATTGGATATGGATTCAGAGGGGCTTTTGATTTTAACCAATGACGGAGATTTTGCCAATTACCTTATGCATCCCAAACACGAGGTGAACAAGACATACCGGGTTTTCGTGGAGGGATATTCCTCTGAGGCGCTGGAACGGCTTGGCAGGCCTGTTGAGCTGGATGGCTACACTATCCAAAAGCCGCAGGTGCGGTGCATATCTGCTGATGGACAGGGAAATGCCCAACTGGAAGTAGTAATTCATGAAGGCAGAAACCGACAGGTTCGCAGAATGTGCGACATTGCAGGAATGAAGGTAGTTCGTTTGATACGTATCACAGAGGGAAACCTTTTGTTAGGAAAGCTTCCCTTGGGCAAATGGCGCCAGTTGACAAAGGACGAAGTGGAACAACTGAAAAGGTAAATGTATGAACATAGATGTAATTGTAATCGGCGGCGGGCCTGCAGGTATGTTTGCAGCCATTACCGCAGCGAGGCAGGGAAGCCGGGTGCTCCTTTTGGAGGCCAATGAACGGCTGGGAAAGAAACTGCTCATAACTGGAAAAGGCCGTTGCAACGTAACCAATCATTGCACACCCCAAGAGGTGCTGCAAAACACGCCCCGAAACGGCAGATTCTTATATAGCGCCATAGAGAAATGCCCGCCGGTGCAGGTGATGGAATTTTTCCAAACCCACGGCTGCCCCTTGAAAACAGAACGAGGCAACAGAGTTTTTCCTGTAAGCGATAAGTCTCAATCCGTTCTGGATTGTCTGAAAAATGAATTACACAGACAGGGAGTATCTGTAAAAACAGAAAAAGTTTTAGAAATAATCACAGCCGATGGATGCGTAACAGGTGTTAAAACAAAATCAGAAATCTATTATGCCGGTAAAGTGATATTAGCTACCGGAGGCGTGTCCTATCCCAGCACAGGCTCAACAGGGGACGGCTATCGGATGGCTCAGACCTTGGGGCATACAGTAGTTGCGCCGGAGGGAAGTCTTGTTCCGCTTGAAATCAGCGGAAATACCTGTCAACAAATGCAAGGCTTAAGTCTTCGTAATGTTGGGGTAAAATTGGTAAATGCAAAGGGAAAAGTGCTGTATAAGGACTTTGGAGAGCTTCTGTTTACCCATTTTGGCGTATCCGGTCCTACCGTCCTCAGCGCAAGCGCGCATCTTAAGGGGGATGCGTGTAAGCTTCTGTTGGATCTGAAGCCTGCCCTGGACGAAAATAAGCTTAATGATAGAATTCTGCGGGACTTGGAAACCTACAAAAACCGCAGTATGGAAAATGCTTTAACCGACCTGTTGCCTCGTTCAATGATTCCTGTGGTACTGGAGCTGCTGGGGATACCAGCAGACTTGCAGGCGAATTCCCTCACAAAGCAGGACCGCAGAGCCCTTGTGGAACTGCTGAAGGCATTCCCTTTGACAGTTCTTGGAAAACGTCCGGTTGCAGAGGCAATCATCACCTCAGGTGGAATTAAAGTATCTGAAATTGATCCGAAAACAATGGAATCCAAATTAGTAACAGGTTTATATTTTGCAGGTGAAATCATCGATTGCGATGCCTATACAGGCGGCTTTAACCTACAGATTGCGTGGGCAACAGCCTATGCCGCCGGTATGGCAGTGAAAAACTTTGATTGACAAACATTCCTGCGTGTAATAAAATACACTATGACAAAGCAAAACCTATGGAGGTATAGAAAGATGTACGAAAAACTTGTATCTTACGCAGTAAAGCATTTGGATCTGAATCCGGACGATATTACCCCCAATAGCACCTTTGAGAGCTTGGGTATTGACTCTCTGGATATTGTGGAAATGATTATGGACCTGGAATCTGAACTGGGTGTAGAGCTGGAAATGGAAGACCAGAAGATTACCACTTTCCAGGAATTGGCAGACTTTGTAGATTCCAAGGTAAACTAAACATCGAGATACCCTTGTTATGGCAGCCGGCTTATAACAAGGTCGCACTAGTCGGGGAGATAGCGGTGCCCTGTACCTGCAATCCGCTATAGCAGGGATGAATTCCTACACCCGGGCTTGTATCAGTGCCGTCCGGACCTTGTAAGCGGTGTTGACGGAACGGTCCTGCGCAACAGAATCCCGTGAACCATGTCAGGTGGGGAACCAAGCAGCATTAAGCGGATTTTTCTGTGTGCCGCGGGGTAGCCGTTTCTGAGCTGGCTGCAGGGATACCGGGTATTGTGCAGGTTCAAATGTGGGTGTGCGATCTTGTTATGAGCCGGCTTACTTATTGGAGGTTATTATGTATCAGGCGCTGTATCGAAAATATAGACCGCAGACCTTTGATGATGTGGTTGGTCAAATGGCGGTGACGCAAACTCTGAAAACCCAGATACAGAGCGGTCGTTTAAGCCACGCCTACCTGTTCACCGGCTCTCGGGGAACGGGTAAAACCAGTAGCGCCAAAATTTTGGCAAAGGCGGTTAACTGCGAAAATCCGCAGGACGGAAATCCCTGCAACCGCTGTAAGTCCTGCCTGGCGATCGACTCGGGCTCTTGTATGGACGTGCTGGAAATTGACGCAGCATCCAACAACGGTGTGGATAACGTGCGTGACTTGCGGGATGACGCAATTTATTCACCCTCGCAGGTGAAAATGCGTGTATATATCATCGACGAAGTGCATATGTTATCAATTTCAGCATTTAATGCGCTGCTGAAAATCATCGAAGAGCCTCCCGAGCATTTGCTTTTCATTCTGGCAACCACAGAGCTGCACAAAGTTCCGGCGACAATTCTATCCCGTTGTCAGCGATTCTCCTTCCGACGCATCAGTCAAGAGGATATTGCAGCGCGGCTTCAGTACGTTGCCTACGAGGAGAAAATTGAATTGGATGATACTGCTGCCCGCGTGCTGGCCCGTCTGGCTGACGGCGGTATGCGTGATGGTTTAAGTTTGCTG
>JAZNDB010000175.1:0-3955 GCA_045587845.1 Faecousia sp. | reverse complement strand
CAAAGACATCTTGTTCAAACAGAGCGTGGAAGCTTTGATATTCGGAAAGTTCCAGCGCTTCCAGCACTGTGTTTTTCTCAATACAGTAGGCTACGATTTGGCCCACCAGTTTATAAGCGGTGCGGAAGGGCAGGCCCTTTTTGGTCAGATAGTCTGCCAGGTCGGTTGCGTTGATAAAACCCTTTTGCGCCGCCTTCAGCATATTCTCCGGCAGTGCTTTCAAGGTTTTCAGCATCGGCGGGAACACAGTGAGGCACTGCTTGACAGTGTCGATAGCATCGAAAATGGACTCCTTATCCTCCTGCATATCCTTGTTATAGGCAAGGGGAATGCCCTTGAGAACGGTGAGCATTGCCATCAAATCGCCATACACTCTGCCGGTCTTGCCACGCACCAGCTCCGCGATATCCGGATTCTTCTTCTGGGGCATAATGGAAGATCCTGTGGTGTAGCTGTCGTCCAGCTCGATGAACTTAAACTCCCAGCTTGCCCAGAGGATAATCTCCTCGGAGAAACGGGACAGGTGCATCATCACGGTTGCAAAAGCGCTCAGCAGTTCCACGCAGAAATCCCGGTCGGACACGCCGTCGATACTGTTGAGGGTAATGCCGTCAAAGCCAAGCTTTTCAGCGGTCATATACCGGTCTGTATTGTAGGTGGTGCCAGCCAAGGCGCAGGAGCCAAGGGGATTGACATTCATTCGCTTGACCGCGTCCTGGATTCTGCCCATATCCCGGGTGAACATCATACCGTATGCCAGCAAATGGTGGGCAAAGGTAATGGGCTGGGCTCTCTGCAAATGGGTGTAGCCCGGCATAATGGTGGACTTGTGCTGCTTAGCCTGGTGGAGAATCGCCTCCAAAAGGGTTTTCAGCATTTCGATGATCCCATTTGCCTCTTCCCGCAGGTATAAGCGGATATCCACCGCCACCTGATCGTTTCGGCTGCGGGCGGTGTGAAGCCGCTTGCCCACATCTCCCAGCCGCTTGGTCAGCTCCGCCTCCACAAACATATGAATGTCCTCGGCGGTCATATCGATGGGATGTGTTCCGTTTTCAATATCCTGCAGGATATTTTCCAGCTCCGGAATAATTGCATCGGCATCTTCCTGGGCAATAATACCCTTGGCGGCAAGCATCGCCGCGTGGGCCATTGAGCCGGTGATGTCCTGCCGGTACATACGGCTGTCGAAATGAATGGAAGAATTGAAATCGTCGGCCTGTTGGTCCAGCGCTTTGCTGAACCGGCCTTCCCACATCTTAGCCATTGTTCAGCTTACCTTGCTCCAGCAGCGCCTGTGTCTGGCTGGGCAGACCCCAAAGGTTAATAAAGCCGGTGGCCTGAGACTGGTCGTAGTCACTTTCGCCGAAGGTGCAGATATCCTCGGAGTACAGGGAGTAGGGGCTCTTCACGCCGGCGTTGATCATATTGCCCTTGTAGAGCTTCAGCCGGACAGTACCGGTGACGTTCTTCTGCGTTTCGGTCACAAATGCGGTGAGCGCCTCACGGAGGGGGGTGTACCACTGGCCGTTATACAGCAGCTCTGCATAGCAAACGGACAGCTCCTGCTTCTTATGGGCGGTCATCTTATCCAGGCAGATGGTCTCCAAAACTCTGTGAGCCTTGTAGAGGATTGTACCGCCGGGGGTCTCGTAAACACCGCGGCACTTCATACCAACCAACCGGTTCTCAACGATGTCCAAAAGACCAATGCCGTTTTCGCCGCCGATCTTGTTCAGCGCCCAGATGATTTCGGTAGCGGTCATCTTCTTGCCGTCCAATGCAACGGGAACGCCCTTTTCAAAGTCGATGGTCACATAGGTAGGCTTGTCGGGCGCCTGCAGGGGAGAAACACCCATCTCTAAGAAGCCGGGCTTCTCGTACTGGGGCTCATTCCAGGGATCTTCCAGATCCAGACCCTCGTGGCTCAAGTGCCACATATTCTTATCCTTGGAGTAGTTGGTCTCCCGGTTGATTTTCAGAGGTACGTTGTGGGCCTCTGCATAATCAATCTCCTCTTCACGGGACTTGATATCCCACTCTCTCCAGGGAGCGATGATCTTCATCTCGGGGGCAAACCGCTTGATTGCCAGCTCGAAACGGACCTGATCGTTGCCCTTGCCGGTACAACCGTGGGCAATGGCGTCGGCGCCCTTTTCATTGGCGATCTTCACCAGACCCTTGGCAATCACAGGACGGGCAAAGGCAGTACCCATCAGATACTCCTCGTAGATAACGCCACCCTGAATACAGGGAACGATAATATCGTTGACCATCTCGTCGCTCAGATCCAGGGCATAGAACTCATCGGCGCCGGTCTTGTATGCCTTTTCCTCCAGACCCTCCAGCTCGTCAGCCTGACCAACGTTGCCGGCCACGGCGATAATGTAGGGATTATCATAGTTCTCCTTCAGCCAGGGAATGATAATGGAAGTATCCAAACCACCGGAGTAGGCCAGAACGACCTTTTCAATTTTCTTGCTCATATGTATTTCCTCCCCGCATTTAAGCGGTCAGTAATCTTGGTAATGCTGATTGTAGCACAGGTTGAATAAATATGCAAGTACATATTCAGTAATTTTCGCCGTTTTCCCTGCCAAAAAACCCCTGTGTTTTCCGTCAGATTTTATGCACACTGCACAATTATCCCTGTTTTTTGGCAAATTCCTCTTTCTTTCCTCCGGAAAAATGTATAAAAAACTATGTATAGAGTGTATATTTTTCTTTTGGTATACACACCTGTCCGCCCAATTCTATATTTAATGTATGCCCGCAGATTTTGTCGGCTTCTCTTTCTTGACATTGGGGAAAAATGCCGTTACTATGAATGTATAATTCTAAGAAGGGGGCGCTGCCCAATGAAACATCAGATTTTGAAATACGATCCCGCATTGGCGCCCTTCCACGCAGATTTTGACCTGCGAATGTTCCGCTATTACCACAAATGCGCCCAGTTGGGTGACCTGTGTTCCTTTGCCAACGGCCACGCATACTTCGGCTTCCACAAAACCGAAAGCGGTTGGTTCTACCGGGAATGGGCCCCCGCCGCAGATGCCGTATATCTGACCGGCGATTTTTGCGGTTGGGATCGGTTTGCCCACCCGCTGAAACCTTTGGAGGGCGGTGTTTTTGAGCTGTTCTTGCCGGGAACGGACGCGCTGAAGCACGGAGATACCGTTATGGCAGTGGTGGTTGCGGGCGGTCAGACCCTGGAACGGATTCCCCTGCATGCCCGCTACGTGGTACAAGACCCCCTTACCCATAGCTGGAATGCCAAAATCTACGATACAGACCCCTACCCCTGGACTGACGGCGACTTTAAACCTCAGAAAAAGCTGTTTATTTACGAGTGCCACGTGGGTATGGCCCAGGAAGAGGGCAAGGTGGGCTCGTACGCAGAATTTACTGCCAACGTGCTTCCCAGAATCAAGGCTCTGGGCTACAACACGTTGCAGATTATGGCAGTTATGGAGCACCCCTACTATGCCAGTTTCGGCTATCAGGTGACCAATTTCTTCGCCCCATCCTCCCGTTTCGGCACGCCCGACGAGCTGAAAGCATTAATTGATGCCGCCCACAAAATGGGGATTGCAGTGCTTTTGGACGTGGTGCATTCCCACGCCTGTACCAACACTCGGGAGGGTATCAACGAATTTGACGGCACAACCTACCAGTTCTTCCACCAGGGCCCCCGGGGTGACCATCCCGCGTGGGGCACAAAGTGCTTCAACTACGATAAAAACGAGGTTATCCACTTCCTCCTGTCCAATCTGAAATTCTGGCTGACGGAGTACCATTTTGATGGTTTCCGCTTTGATGGCATCACCTCAATGCTCTATCACGACCACGGCCTGGGTACAGCGTTCACCGATTACAGCAAGTATTTCTCCCTGAACACCGATGTGGAGGCGGTGACCTATCTGCAGCTGGCAACCACACTGTGCCGGCAGGTGAA
>JAZNDB010000174.1:0-6167 GCA_045587845.1 Faecousia sp. | reverse complement strand
TACTGGGCTGTGCCCTACGGGGAAAAGACCGCCGTCCGCGGCCGTTGGGTTAAGGGCCCCGGAATGTCCCTTGTGAGGGTTTTGAAAAGCTGGTTTCCCAACATTCGCTTTATTGCGGAGGATTTGGGTGAGCCTTCCCCGGCGGTTGTTCAGTTGCTGCAGGATTCCGGTTTCCCCGGAATGAAGGTTTTGGAATTTGCATTCGATGCAAAAGACTCCAGCGATTATCTGCCCCACAGATATCAGCAAAACTGTATCTGCTACGCAGGCACCCACGACAATGATACCCTTGCCGGCTGGCTTTCCCGGTGTAACCCTGCTGACCTCCAAAAAGCAATCGCATACCTTGGTTTATCCAAGGAGGAGGGCTATGTTTGGGGTGTGCTGCGGGGCGGTATGGGCAGTGTTGCCTGCCTGTTTGTAGCGCAGATGCAGGATTATCTGGAGCTGGGCGCTGAGGCGCGAATGAACACCCCCGGTACAGCCGAGGGCAACTGGCAGTGGCGTATGCAGGCAGGTTGCCTCACGGAAGCCCTTTCCTCCCGGATTGCCGCTATGACCGCCCTTTACGACCGCGCAAACAACTGCGTTATGGGCTGATTCTCTCATACAAACACCCCCGAACATTCTGCGGAATGCTCGGGGGTGTATTTGCATAGTTTTGCTTTTTTGTCAGCTGTTTTTTCCGGAGGGTTTTACATTCACGTCCGGTCGGATATCTCCCTCTATTTTTCCGTATTTCTGTTCAAAGGCTTCGATATTCTCGCGAATCAGAACCAAAATATGGCTGTTGATACTTCTACCCTCAAAATCTGCAACATAACCGATTCTTTTCAGCATTTCCTCTTCAATTCGTATAGACACACTTTTTACAGCCATAAAAACACTCCTTTAGAATATATATCGTGTTTATTTTATGCCTATTATGTGCTATAATATTTGAAATTAGATATATGGTATATCTAAAATATTTTAGGAGGCGGTGTAGTGAACAAGTATGAACTGACAAGTGAAGATGCAATCATAAAGCAAATTGAACAAGCTGACGAGATACAGCTCAATGAATATATCCGCGCTGTTACGCGCCGATATAATGCGCTGCGCACCGACCGGGAAGTCACGTTTTTGTCGCTGCCAACTGACCCGCAAACCCGCAGTGAAGAATTGGAAGAAATCGCCCGTCATATTTGCGCTTGTTATAACAAACAGGATTCCCAATAGCATTTTATTGGTTTATTTCTTAGGGGTGGGCATTACTCCTCCGCCTGCCCAACGATATGCTCAGTAGCAGACGGCCACGAACTGCGCAAACAACTGCGTTATGGGTTGATTCTCTCATACATACATCCCCAAGCATTCTGCGGAATGCTCGGGGGTGTTTGTATAAAATTGGACAATCCCTCCGGCTGCCCATCGGGCAGCCACCTCCTTTTACACAAGAGAGGCTATGAAAACTCGCCACCCAACCGGGTGGCGAGTTCTTATGCGCTATGCTTCTTTTAAAAACTGTACAACCTCATTGGGGGTGCAATCCAAAACGTCACATATCTTTTCCAATGTCAACAGAGTAAGATTCTTTCCTTTTTTAATAGAATCCAAGGTCTTGTTGTCGATTCCGGCTTTCAAAAGACTATACTGGGATATTCCCTTTCTTTCCATTGTATCCCACATCGGGCTATAATCCAGCACAGTCCTCACCATCCTTTCCTATTATTTTATTATAGGCAAAAATAGTGAAATACAGTATTGTGGAGTTGTTCACAATGTGATATACTTGTTTTAATTTAACGTGAGGAGTTAGCGCCAATGAAAGACATTGTAAAACAAATCGAACAGGCTGACGAGATACAGCTCAATGAATATATCCGCGCTGTTACGCGCCGATATAATGCGCTGCGCACCGACCGGGAAGTCACATTTTTGTCACTGCCAACTGACCCGCAACCCCGCAGCGAAGAATTGGAAGAAATCGTCCGTTATATTTGCGCTTGTTATAACAAACTGGATTCCCAATAGCATTTTATTGGTTTATTTCTTAGGGGTGGGCATCGCTCATCCGCTTGCGCAACGATATGCTCAGCAGCAGACGGCCACGAACTGCGCAAACAACTGCGTTGTTGGCTAATTTTCCTTTTGCAATAAAGCTATCCCCGCCGAGCAATCGGCGGGGATTGTTTTCTATTATCCGTTCAAGTTCTCTAAAATGCACTTTGCCAAAAGCTCGTATCCCGCCAAGTTAAAGTGAATGCCATCGGGACTATGGTATTCCCCATTGTTGATTGCAACTGTGTGCAAATCAATAACAGGCAACCGGTATTTTTGCGCCAAAGCCTTTGCAATTTCGTTTCTTGCCATTACCGTTTGATTGCGGCTCTCATTGGAAACAACATCGGTGGTAAGTACAACAAAAACAGACTTCCCGGTTTTCAGCAAGAATGACAGCATCTGCTCATAATGTTTTTCGTATTCCGAATCGGCAAGATGCCATCCGTGAAGTCCGTTGTTGAAAAGAATTGCATCGCATTTACTCTGCTGCTTCATAAACAGTTCCAAAGTGGGCTTAAAATACAGATTATCCAAAGCTTTCGATGTACCAAAACCGTCGCACAGTATTTTCCCCTTTGACAAGCTGGTTATTAAACGTCTTGTGCCGCAGGATATGGAGTCACCTATGTAAAGAATTCGCTTTGCGGTTGTATTCTCTGTCTGCTCCCACCAAACATTATCCCATTCAAAGGTTTCCAGCTTTCTTTCCGTATCCTTTGCCTCGTATGTAAATTCACTCACAGACCCACCTGCTTTCTTTACTTTTGTGTTTGTATGCCGTCAGCAATCACGCTTTATCTCTTTCGTTGTTATTATATAACGCTTATCCCGCGAATGCAAAACTTTTCTCTGACAGATATAACACCGCCACCCCTTTTCCGGTAAAAAAACCAACTCTTGACAAAAGGTTGTTTCTGTTGCATAGTATAGGCAGGCTTGCTGCAATAAAACTCCTCAAAGCACCAACTAAAATAATATAAGATAGAGATGATTTTATGAAGGATTTTTTTGCTTGGCTTTTCAGCCAAAATAATTCGGACTTAAAAATCGGTCTTTTTGACTGCTGGCATTTTCTTTACTTATTTATCACCTTCGGCGGCACATTGGCGCTATCGCTGATTGGCCGCAAATTCCCAACACAACAAAATCGCTTGCAAAAGCTTATGGTTTATTGCACGGTGGGGCTGTATGTGATTGATTTTTTCATTATGCCCCTGTCTGACAGCTACAACGGCATCAGCGCGTACAAGCTACCTTTTAATATCTGCACCGTTATGGCAGTGCTGGCGCCCTTTGTGCAGTTTAATCCAAAATTCGCAAAGATCCGGCAGCCGGTTGTCACATTGTCCATCGCCGGCAGCCTTATGTGGATGTGCTACCCCGGCACAGCCCTGGGCGGTCAGCCACCGTTTTGCTATGTGATTTTCCAAACCTTTATGTACCACGCATTTCTGTTTTGCTGGGGCGTGTTGAATCTTGTATACGGAAATGTTAAATATGACATTCACAAAATCTGGAAGGAATTTGTGGGCATTTTAATGATCCTTGTGTGGGCCTGTTTTGGTAATGCCGTCTACGGGCGGGGCTACAATTGGTTTTTCATTCAGGAAAGTATATTCCCTTTCCTGTCCGATGAAATTATGCCGCTGATGGTAGTGCTTTCCGTGTTTGGCGTCTGTCTGGTGATTTACGGCGCATACTATGCCTTATGCGCTATCAGCAAACGTAAAGCTGCACACCAAACCCAAACCTGTTAATAAAACAGGCTGACCGATTGGTCAGCGGGTTTTTTGTTCGCTATTCGCTTTATCCTTAAAGTAACCAATAATTTGCTTTACATAAACGAGACATAAGTAAATCAACGCAATAAAAACAATTGGCAACATGTAAAAGTATGGGTGAGGAATCCATCTCCAAAACAAGGCCATCACCGGGTTTTCCGGTTGGATCGAATACATATAATTTACCTGCACCGTCGCCCCTGAAGGATTGCAGATTTCATTTGCTGCAAAGTAATGGTTCAATGCCACGTTTCCTAAATGAACCAGCGTAAAAACGCACAGCGTGATCAGTAATGTAGACGCGATGCATTTTGCATCTTTTTTTACCAAACCAAGCCGGAACAACAAAATTGGAATGCCAAACTCAAGCAGATGGGGAAAAAAATAAAAGAAAAAGGTAGCGGAAAATATCTCAAAACCGGCCTGCGCGGTATTGACCACAAGCGCCATTACTGCGCCAAGAGACCACAAAAGCAAAAGGTTGCTCAATACTTTGTTTCTGGTAAATACAGCAAACGGAAGTACCAGTGCAGTTAACGAACACAAATGCAACGGCAGATATTCATAGGGAGAAGCCCAAGCAACTAGATTAAAAATTATAGCCGCTATTCCGGAAAGCGAAAGGATACCTAGAATCATTATTTGATTCTTCGCACGGAAACAACGCAACAGAAAGTAAAGGCCAATTATCATACTTGCGCCAAGCAAAAGTGACAGAATATGAACAACTCCAAAGGAACCCCATAACATAACAATTCCCTCCTATGACTTTATGTAACATGTAGTATAGCATATAAAACAAACACTTGCAACAACACAACCCCCACCGTGCAATCGGTGGGACAAGTCCTCCCTCATCAGACAACGCTATTAAGATAGTGGTCATTGCTCGTCAGAGGGAGGCTTAAAAATCCGCCCGATTTCTCGGGCGGATTTATTATTAGGTTAAACGATTATCCCTTGATAGCAGCCTGGGCGGCGGCCAATCTTGCGATGGGAACACGGAAGGGGCTGCAGGACACGTAGTCCAGGCCGATCTTGTGGCAGAACTCAACAGAGTTGGGATCGCCGCCGTGCTCACCGCAGATACCGTAGTGCAGCTTGTTGCCGGTGGCCTTGGACTTGGCAACAGCCATCTCCATCAGCATACCAACACCGGTCTGATCCAGCTTTGCGAAGGGATCGTTCTCGTAGATCTTGGTGTCGTAGTAAGCATTCAGGAACTTGCCGGCATCGTCACGGGAGAAGCCGAAGGTCATCTGGGTCAAGTCGTTGGTGCCGAAGCAGAAGAACTCCGCTTCCTTAGCAATCTCGTCAGCGGTCAGGCAGGCTCTGGGAATCTCAATCATAGTGCCGACCTCGTACTTCAGCTCAATGCCTGCGGCAGCAATTTCAGCGTCAGCGGTCTTCACCACCACGTCCTTAACGAACTTCAGTTCCTTTACGTCGCCAACCAGAGGAATCATAATCTCGGGAACATTGTTCCAATCGGGGTGATTCTTCTTGGTGGTGATAGCGGCGCGGATAACAGCCTTGGTCTGCATAGCAGCGATTTCGGGATAGGTTACAGACAGACGGCAGCCACGGTGACCCATCATAGGGTTGAACTCGTGCAAGGAAGCAATGATGTCCTTGATTTGCTGAACGGTCTTGCGCTTGGTAGCAGCCAACGCAGCGATATCTTCCTCGGAAGTGGGAACAAACTCGTGGAGAGGGGGATCCAGGAAACGGATACATACGGGCTGGCCCTCCATAGCCTCATACAGACCCTCGAAGTCAGCCTGCTGCATAGGCAGAATCTTCGCCAAAGCAGCCTCACGTTCCTCTACGGTGTCGGAGCAGATCATCTCACGGAAGGGTCCGATACGGCCTTCCTCGAAGAACATATGCTCGGTACGGCACAGGCCGATACCCTCAGCGCCCAGCTCACGGGCCTTCTTGGCATCGCGGGGGCTATCCGCATTGGTGCGGACTTTCAGGGTGCGGTACTTGTCCGCCCAACCCATAATACGACCGAACTCGCCGGCAATTTCAGCATCCTTGGTTGCAATCAGACCGGCATAGATGTTACCGGTGGAGCCGTCCAGAGAAATCTCGTCACCCTCGTGGAAGGTCTTGCCACCTAAGGTGAACACCCTGTTCTCTTCGTTCATATTGATTTGGGTGCAGCCGGAAACGCAGCAGGTACCCATACCGCGGGCAACAACGGCTGCGTGGGAAGTCATACCGCCACGGACAGTCAGAATGCCCTGGGCAGCCATCATACCCTCGATATCCTCGGGAGAGGTTTCCAAACGAACCAAAACCACCTTCTCACCGCGCTCAGCCCAAGCCTTTGCG
>JAZNDB010000173.1:0-2736 GCA_045587845.1 Faecousia sp. | reverse complement strand
ATAGAACAGGGCGATCAAACCACTTAGCACACCAATGTAGAACATATAGTCCTTGACTTTGTCATTTTTGGACCAAAAGAAGAATGGAAACAGCGCAATGTTTGCGCCACAGATGTTGACGAACCAGCTGTCCCGAAGCATTCGAGCTTCATCGACAGAATACGGTGGAATATAAACCTTTAAAAAGTGTAGAAGCAAGCCGAATACTAACAGGCCAAACAGCACACCCTTCTGCAATTTCATGCTTTTGTTGCGAAGGCCAAAATACAGCCCGAGAATCGCTCCAGCTGAGAGAATCAGCCAGAAAAAATACCAGCCATTGAACATTGCGATAAACATATCACAAGCCCCTTCCTTGTCGATTTTTCTGTGACAACTGTAAAATTTTACAAACAAAAAGTCAAGGGACTTAAACAAGTCTTAAACGGATGTTAAGCATTTGGAAAACAGGAAAGGATACCACCTGGTGTTCTTTACAGTTTTGGTCGGATGATTAAATGGAACTGGCGAAAACCGAAGATATTCCTATAAATCAAATATAAATTGAATGCGATTATTTTGACACCATTCTTTTTCCAATTCGAAAACTTACTTTTGATAAAAATTCCACCAACGGGACCAAAACCATACTGGAGATTCCACAAATACGCTAAAGTTGAATCCCGGTGCTTTGTATGGTCGCTATTTAAATAGTTTACTAAGCAAAATTTTCATATCATCACTACCTATGTAAATTACAGTAAATTAGAGGTGGCGATAGAAGATGAGAATGATATATTGCTGACGCGATATGATATGCATTTAATCTACGAGACACAATGCTTTCATAGGTCATACCCGGTCTTGATGCACAGCCACCTTGTGTTATTGAAGAGCCGTAATAAACAATCGGCTTTTCAAACATATATGGTTCAGGAGTATATATGGCGGCTTGGTCGCTAACACCTATATACAGTTCCTTTACTGAACCATAAAGAGGAAAATGAATGGTTATTTCACGCATTTCCCGGGTTTGAAAATATATAATACTTTCGTAGCCATCGTTAATATTAAAGGGCACAACAAAAGTGGATACGTAGCTATTATTTGCATATAGGTCAAAACCAGCTGAACCGGTCAGGGCAAAGTGGGGCATTTTTCCAATGTCCGACATATTGGTATGTATGGCAACATAAGGACTATCTGTTTTAAAACGCACCCTGCCACCTGCGGTGTGAACATGTAACCTAAGAACCCTAAGAACACCATCACTTACGGATTTTGCAACAGTTTCGGGCAACCTTCTAAATTTACCATTTTCGTAAAACACACCATAAACCTGAAATGGATTGTTAAGTAAATTATAAAATGGAATATCCCCTACATCCAAATTAGTTTGTACTTTGAAATTCAAATCAATTAACGAAATATCATTCATACTCATCACCGCCTTAGGTGTATTATAGTATACAAATGGTGAGTGGAGCAAGTGTTAGTGATATTCTGCCTTACTGCACAGTGATATTTTTGCTGTCGTAAAAGTGATATTATAATTCGCCATTAATTGCCCACAGGGCCATATCACTCAGTGTTACCCAAATATCCCTGCGTAGCAATATATCTCGCCACAAGGCGAATATAATTAAAAACTCCTTGTTGGCTCGAACAAGGAGTTTTTTGGAGGTACCGCCCAGATTTGAACTGGGGAATGAGAGTTTTGCAGACTCTTGCCTTACCGCTTGGCCACGGTACCGTATGAAATAAGGAACGCATGCGCGTTCCTTACCTGTTTGGAGCGGGTGACGAGGCTCGAACTCGCTACCTCCACCTTGGCAAGGTGGCGCTCTACCGGATGAGCTACACCCGCATCTCGGTTCCCTTGGGGAACCGTGGTGCCTCCGGTCGGAATCGAACCAACGACACGTGGATTTTCAGTCCACTGCTCTACCGCCTGAGCTACAGAGGCATATGAGGAGAATACTTCCCCCCCAACGCACCAAGATGCGCATTAAAATGGCGACCCGGAACGGACTCGAACCGTCGACCTCCAGCGTGACAGGCTGGCGTGCTAACCGACTGCACCACCGGGCCAGATGGTGGTGGGAACAACAGGGCTCGAACCTGTGACCTCCTGCTTGTAAGGCAGATGCTCTCCCAGCTGAGCTATGCTCCCGAAGTCATCATAGAGGGCTTTCCCTCAGCGACGTGGATTATTATACACAGAAACGTTTGCTTTGTCAAGCATTATTTCCGCATTTTTGAAATAATTTTTCCAAATCAAAAATCCAATTCTTTGCCACCGATTGCAATCTGTTTTTAGATGTTTTCCAGCAATTTCCGGACATTTTCCGGCGTGAACTCATAAACTGTATCGCAGAATTGACACTCTACAGGGAACGTTTTTCCTTCCTCTAAGATTTGGGACAGTTCTTTCCTGCCCAAGCTAATCAGCGCAGATGTCACCCGGTCACGGGAGCAGTAACATTTGTAAGAGACCTCGGCAGTTTCCATGAATACCACGCCAATATCGCCGCAGACCTGACCTAGGATCTCCTCCGGTGTAAGTCCTGCCTCCAGCATGGCTGTCACCGCACCGGCCCTCTGGATCCCCTTTTCCAGGGCATCAATGGTTTCCTCAGGCGCGCCAGGAAGAAGTTGCAACAGGTAACCACCCGCTACCTTAACAGATTGGTCGGTATCCACCAATACGCCCAGAGCGCAGGCCGTAGGTGTCTGTTCGCTTTGAGCAAAATATGC
>JAZNDB010000172.1:0-3621 GCA_045587845.1 Faecousia sp. | reverse complement strand
GCCAACCCGGTCACCAATGCCGGTCTGCTTGGCAGGATTAATGGTAATGGCGCGCCAAGCTTCCTCTTTGTCAAGACCCGCTTCTACCGCAAGTCCGGCGCACATAGGCAGATTTTCCTGGGGGATCACAGGTGCATCGGTAATAATGCTGATGGAAACACCTGCCTTATGGAGAATCGCAGGGGTAGTAAAGCTCTTGTTCTTCAGCTCTACCTTGCTCTTATGTCCAAGCGTAGGGCCTACAAAAGCGCTGTAACCCTCTTTTGCGATTTCCTCTGCAATCAGCGCGCCATCGGTGCAGTGGTCCAGTGTAAGCTTCACACCGAACTCCTTGGCAATCCGAATGGATGTGAGAATGTCGTCAGCTCTGTGGGCGTGAGCCTTAAGAGGAATTTCACCCTTTATAACGGGAATCATTGCCTCTAATTTCATATCAAAGGCAGGATTTTTACCGGCTTCCTTGTCCTCACAATAGCGTTTGGCCTTAAATAGCAACTCACGAAGCAGGGCAGCAGTACCCATACGGGTCAGAGGCGCCTTTTTTCCGGATTGTCCGTAGCAGCTTTTTGGATTCTCACCAAAAGCGCACTTCATAGCCAGGGGGTGTTTAATAATCATATTGTCAACCCGGTTTCCGGTGAGCTTAATGGCAGCAAATGTACCACCAACTACATTCGCGCTGCCCGGGCCTGTGCAGGCAGCGGTAACGCCGCCTTTTACCGCATTGGCAAATGCGGTATCCTGGGGATAAATGGAATCGATTGCCCGCATATGGGGCGTAATCGGGTCGCTCATTTCATTGTAGTCGTTGCCTTCCCAGCGCATTGACTCATCGTCAAGACCAATATGACTGTGGGCATCCACACAACCGGGGGTTACCAGCCGCCCGCCGGCATCAATGATATTTGCACCGACAGGGGCGGAAATATTCTTGCCAACCTCCAGAATTTTGCCATTATCGCCTATGAGAATACAGCCGTTTTCAATATCCTGACCAGCCATCGGTTTGATATATCCATTATGAATTAGAAGCATACAAGAACCTCCTTTTTTCTTTATCATACCATATTTTTCTGTGTGCGCAAGACTTTTCCCCCTTTGTATTGACAAATATCTAAAATCGTGTATACTAAGGATAGTAATTTAATACTCTGTTGAAGTCTTCGGATATGAAATTCAGAACCGAAGGCGGAGGACTCTCTGGAGAACACATTCAGTTGTGTGCCGAAGGTGCAAGGCGAAAGCCGAATCTCTCAGGCAAACGGACAGAGATGCTGTAAATTTGATTTATAGTATACTTTTGTACAGACGGTCCTTATGGATTGCCTGTTTTTTATTTACATTTTATAGAAAGAAGGATTTTATTATGCTCTCAAAACCCCTTGATTCTATTGGATTTATTTCTCAGTATGACCCGGAAATCGCAGAAATGATGGGCAGGGAACTGACCCGCCAGCAGGACGGCTTGGAGCTGATTGCATCTGAAAACTTTGCTTCCCCTGCAGTAATTGCAGCAATGGGTTCTGTTCTTACCAATAAATATGCAGAGGGTCTGCCCGGAAAACGCTACTACGGCGGCTGTCACTGCGTAGACGAAGTAGAGAGCCTGTGTATTGAAAGAGCGAAGGCTTTGTTCGGCGCTGAATTTGCCAATGTCCAGCCCCACTCCGGCGCTCAGGCGAATATGGCGGTTGAAGTGGCATTCCTGAATCCCGGCGATACACTGATGGGTATGAGTCTTGCCAACGGCGGTCACCTGTCCCACGGCAGTCCTGCCAATATTTCCGGCAAGTACTATAACGTGGTATCCTACGATGTAAATCACGAAACAGGCTACATTGACTATGACCAGATTCGTGATCTGGCAAAGAAGAATCAGCCCAAATTGCTGATTGCCGGCGCATCTGCATACCCCAGATCCATTGATTTTAAGGTGTTTGCGGATATTGCCCACGAGGTTGGCGCAATCTTTATGGTGGATATGGCCCATATTGCAGGTTTGGTGGCTGGCGGCGCGCACCAAAGCCCTGTGCCTTATGCAGACGTGGTTTCCACTACAACCCATAAAACCCTTCGCGGCCCCCGTGGCGGCTTGATTCTGGCAAAGGAAGAATTTGCAAAGAAACTGAATTCTGCTGTATTCCCCGGCACTCAGGGCGGTCCTTTGGAACATATCATTGCCGCCAAGGCAATCTGCTTTAAGGAGGCTATGGAGCCTGCATTCAAGACCTACGCGGCCAATATTGTCAGCAACGCAAAGGTTTTGGCAGATGCCCTGCTGGCAGAGGGCTTTGACCTTGTCACCGGCGGTACGGATAACCACCTGATGCTGGCTGACCTGCGTCCTATGAACATTACCGGCGCTGAACTGCAGACCCGCTGCGATGCCAACCATATTACACTGAACAAGAATGCGATTCCCAACGACCCCGAAAAGCCCACAGTTACCAGCGGTGTCCGCATCGGCACACCTGCTGTTACCACCCGTGGCCTTGGCGCTGAGGAAATGAAGCAAATTGCTCATTGTATTGCGCTAACTGCCAGGGATTTTGAAGGTACTTCCAAGGAAGTTAAGGATACCGTCGCCGCAATCTGTGAGAAATTCCCGATGTATAAGTAAGGAGAGATTTAGATGCGCTACGAAAATCAGCGGAAACATCCCCACTTGCTTTATGTAACAAAACAAGCTCTTGAGGACGAAAAGGAACGGGAAAACGGCAAAACAACCACAATGCATTCCTCCGGTTGCGGTCTGTGCGCCGGCATTATGGTAGTTGACCGCCTGCTGCCTTTCTATGAGTTTAGTCTTGAGGATGCCATTCAGCTTTCCTATGATGCAGGAGCCAACAGGGGATCGGGTACAAACTATATGCGATTTGTTCCTGCGTTGGCTGAAAAATTCAACCTGCGTTATGAGATGAGCAATAAGCTGGAGGATTTACTCAATTGTGTCCGCACCGGCGGCGCAGCGGTTGTGTGGGTTGGTCGTGGCAGATATGATAACGGAGAGCGTGGCCTGTTCACAAAGGCTGGTCATTATATGACCGTAATCAACGAAGAACCGGACGGCAGACTTGCTATTCTGGATCCCGCCTATGAGCCTGACAGATACGATGATGAGAAATGGAAGGGCTTGGTGGAAGTTAAGCACGACGTAGTGGTTCTCTGCGATGCGGAGCTTCTTCACGGGGAAACCGATGGCATCGCCACGCCGTACTTTTTGTTCTGGCGCGCATAAAATACAAAAAGCCACCCTTAGGGTGGCTTTTCTATTGGTGGACCTGAGGAGATTCGAACTCCCGACCCCCACAATGCGAATGTGGTGCGCTCCCAACTGCGCTACAGGCCCATAAATATCTATTTTGAATTATAGAAGGGAAAACCCTGTTTGTCAAACGTTTTCAACAGTTTATTTTTTGAAATGGTTATGTTATAATTATAAAAATGAAAGGTGGAATGGCTGTGAATTTGCTGGAAAGCCGTGAAGAATACATAAAAGCAAGACGTTTGGCACAGAAGGAAGTTAAGGAACTGAGAGCGCAGGGCAAGAATGACGAGCCTGCTGTACTTGATGAAATTTTGGGCGAAAACTACGCAGGTACGATACAGGATATGGGTGTT
>JAZNDB010000171.1:0-4326 GCA_045587845.1 Faecousia sp. | reverse complement strand
ATTCTCTTTTTGCCACTTCAGCGGTAAAAACGCCATCTTCTATCTTTACATCTCTGTTATGTTTATCCCCAGCGCGTTGAATCTGCCAACTCTCTACGCATTGACCTATAAGCTGGATCTCATCGATTCTCTTTGGGGCATTTGGCTTCCCGGTTGGGCAGCCGGCCAGGTGGGCAGTATGTTCCTGCTGCGGGTATTCTTCCAGAATCAGCCCCGAACCATTATTGAAGCGGCTAAGATCGACGGTGCCGGCGATTTTGATCTGGCACTGCGGATCGTAATGCCGATGACGATCCCCATTTTCATTTATCTGTTCCTGGGTGCTGTCGGCAGCCGATATGACGATTATCTGTGGCCCAGCCTCATCCTGCGTGAGGAAAACCTGAAGATGATCGCAACAGTTATGATGGAAAAGAGTGCCACCCTAAGCGAAAGCAATATGGGTGCAGCTTATGCAATGTACATTGTAGCGGGCATACCGATGATCGTTGTGAGCGGCATCTCTCTGCGCTTCTTTACGGGCGTGGAATTTTCCTCTGCACTGAAAATGTGATGTGTAATCAGGGCAGACGATTCGTAAATAAAAAGTGAGTCGTCTGCCGTTATTTTAGGAGACGGATATGGAGCAAACAAAAATAACATTCCTGGGAACGGCTGCGGCAAATTTCTCCCCCCGCCTGCAAACGGACTGCAAGGATTGCTTTGACCAGGATGCCAGACGGGCTTCCTCTGTGCTGATCGGAGACAGTTATCTCATCGACTGCGGTATGTATGTGATGGAATCCATCCGCATTGCCGGTGTGGATATGTCCAAAATTACGGATGTTTTCGTTACCCATTTGCACGCGGACCACTTTGTTGCTGAACATGCAGCACAGATCGCTGCGGGGAAGGAAAAGCCTCTGCGTCTTTGGGTGCGCCGGGATGCGCAACTGCCGCCTATGGAAAATGTGGAGGTAGTATACCTGCCGCGGCATACAGAGGTGAGGATCACGGAGGATTTGTCTGTGGTTT
The DNA here is from genome assembly GCA_045587845.1 of Faecousia sp. Taxonomy (GTDB): domain Bacteria; phylum Bacillota; class Clostridia; order Oscillospirales; family Oscillospiraceae; genus Faecousia. Next base: position 3,312 of record JAZNDB010000171.1, on the reverse strand, counting down.
CCGTAGATGCAAACCACGACCCCAAATCGTTCCCACAGCATTTTATTTTCACCATCCACGGGAAAAAGCTGCTTTATGCATTGGATGGCGGATGGTTTTTGACCGAAACCTACAATTTTATGCGCAAAGTAAAAATGGATATGGCGGTGCTGGATGCCACCTGCGGCGAGTCTGTGAGCGAATGGCGGGTAGGCGAGCATAACAGCCTTCCTATGCTCCGCATACTGGTTTCGGCACTGAAAACATGGGGGACCTTCGACGGGGAGACAAAGATCTATCTTTCCCATATCGCACCCAAGCTCCACGCGCCCCATGCGCAGATCGTTGAGAATGTGGCAAAGGACGGATTGTTGGTCGCCTGCGACGGCTTGACGGTTCTGTTATAATATATATAGGAGCAATACTACAGAAGGGAACACAGAAGATGCTGAAAAAAGTGAACTATTCCCGTGCAGCCCTGGTTGCCGAAATTGAGAAACACGATATAATCAGCTTTGATATTTTTGACACACTGGTAATGCGGAAGGTTTATTGCAATAAGGATGTGTTCCGGTTGATGGCGCTTCAGCTTGACCCGGTCTGGGGAATTGATTTCTTCTCTGTCAGAACGGAAGCTGAACAGGTCTTGACCCGGGAAACATACCCTTATATTGAGGAGATCTATAACTACATTTCCGGGAAATGTCCCTGCCTTAAGGGAAAAGAGGCGGAGCTGATCGCTCTGGAAATTCAGTTGGAGACGGATCTGATCCTGCCCCGGCAGGATGTGGTGGAGCTGTTCTATCTTGCCAGGAAGCTGCAAAAGCGGGTCTACATCGTGTCGGATATGTATATGCATCACGACACCCTGGCTGCTATTTTGGAGAAGAACGGCATTGTCGGCTATGACAAGCTGCTGGTTTCTTCAGAATACAACAGCAGTAAGCCCCAGCAGCTCTTTGCCCATTATCTGAAGGAAATTCCCCAAGGCACCTGCCTGCACATCGGTGATAGCTGGGCCTGCGATATTATTCCCTCTGAAAAGCTGGGCATTGACAGTTTCCGGCTCAAAATGTCCACGGAGATCTATGAGTATGAGGAAAACACCATTCCGCCTCAGGACCTGCAGGCGCGTACCCGCGTAGCGGAATATGTGGCAAAGCATTACAACAGTCCGTTTTTTGCGGAAAGCAGAAAATAACATAACAATATCAACAACACGATTCGTAGAATTAAAAGTATCGTGGTCAAGCGATGGGACGAATGTTCTGGGAAGGAATATCGTCCCATTCCTTTATTGGGAGGAACGAAATGGATAGAATTTTTGACCCGGATGGGAAATTTATGGAATTGCTTTGGAAGCCCATCCATATTATGTTCCTGAACCTGCTTTGGGTATTGTTCAGCCTGCCTGTGGTAACCATAGGCGCATCCACTACGGCGCTCTATACGGTGTTTATCAAGATGCGCAACGGCAAGGAAGGAAAGCTTTTCCTGGATTTTTGGGATGCTTTTCGAAAGAATTTCCGGCAGGCTACCGTTATTTGGCTGATTGTTGCCCTTGCCGGGGCGGTATTTACCACGGATATGGTGTATTTTGTCAATATGGGTGACCTTACGGGTACCGTTTTTGCTATGATTTTTTTAGGCTTGGATGTGGTGCTGCTGCTTATGAGCCTGTATGTATTTCCTATGCAGGCGGTGTTTGACAACCCTGTTGTGACGACCTTGAAAAGTGCTCTGTATTTAGTCTATCGGCATATCGGTTGGACAATGGCGCTACTGGCCTTGTTCGTATTGACCGCGATGGCGGTGATCTTCTACTGGCCCTTGACAGGCTGGTTTATATTCGGCCTTGCGGCATTTATCAATGCATGGATCTTCGACAGGATCTTCCGGCGGTATTACCCGGAAGATGAATATGTCCAGCCGTGACAAACTAAAAACCCCTTGCGCATTTTCCGTTTGTCCTATATAATATCATCAGCATTACGGTTATTTCAAAAATCCACAGATAGGTTGGTGAGGAAAATGCGCGTTACACGGGAAGATGTTGGCCGCCGGGCGGGTGTGTCGGGGACGACTGTTGCCCATGTGCTCAACGGTACCAAGTCCGTTACGCCGGAGGTCCGGCAGCGTGTATTGGATGCAGCCAAGGAATTGAATTACCATCCCAGCCTTGTTGCCCGTGGTTTGGCGACCAAGGAGACCAAGCAGATTGCCATATTGGTGAAAAGCTTACAGAATCCTTACTATTCTGCCATCCACGAGGGCATCCAAAATGTCGCCACGAAGGAAGGGTATATTGTCTGTGTGCTGTCTACCCACAATTCTCCGGCGCAGAATATGAATACGATGCTGGCCCGGGGGATAGACGGTGTGATCATTGCGTCAGCCTCTTCCTTGCGGGAATTTGAGGATTTACTGAAGCCCAGTAGTCCCATGGCCTTTGTAAGTGCCGAGGTAGCTACCAATTTTTACAGAAAAGCGGTTTTTGATATGGTGGGTGCCTTTCACGGTTTGGGACATCGCCGGATCGCTTTCCTTAGCGGTCTTTCCATAGAAAATGCTTCTCACTACCGTTACCGCGATTTTATGGATGCGCTGCATACCTACGGTATGGAAAGGGATGAAGCGCTTTTGGTGGATGGCGACGGTACGACCGGTGAACAAAGCGGATATTGGGCTGCAGATACACTGCTGAAACGGGGCGTAACTTTTACAGGTGTGTTTGCCACCAACGATCTGATGGCGATGGGCGCAATGAAGCGTTTTTGGGAGGCCGGACTGCGGATACCTGAGGATATTTCCATTTGCGGCTGCGACGACATTATTGCTGCATCCTACACAGTACCGCCCCTTGCCACCTTGCAAAGCCACGCAGTTGCTTTGGGGGAATACCTGATGTATCAGCTTTTAGAAAAGATGCAACCCGGTCGGACAAGTACGCTGTCAGAACAGCAGATACATGCAGAATTTGTTTTGCGGGAGAGCATGGGCCGGTGCCGATGTTATGAATAATGAAAGTCAAAACCTCCGGCTTCGTGAAGTTGTATGATAAAGGTATACACATGGAACAACTATGTTGTCTACCGGAGTATACAAAAACAGAGACTGCCCATTTATATGGCAGTTGGTGTCTTATGTGCAAATATTCCCACTCAATGGGTATCATTAGGCTTCGTGGATATGTAGTGGGGTGGGAGTTAAATTGCAGAAGCCAGTTTTTTGGGATCAGATTTACATTGCCCGTACCTTTAAGCAATTCACAGGAATGTCGTCTGCCCAATATCGTTGGTCGGGGGAAGCGGGATGATAGTTCTGCTGGGAAAC
>JAZNDB010000170.1:0-10969 GCA_045587845.1 Faecousia sp. | reverse complement strand
GTATGTCCGCCGGCGAGGAAAAGGATATTGATATAACCTTCCCCGAGGATTACAAGGAAGATCTGGCCGGCAAAGCAGTTGTGTTCCACGTTAAGGTTAATAAAATCACCGTAACAAACCTGCCTGCCCAGGACGACGAATTTGCAAAGGATGTTTCCGAGTTTGATACACTGGAGGCTTTGAAGGCAGATATCCGCGCAAAGGCATTGGAAACTGCTCAAAAGCAGATTGACAGCGCATTTGAGCAGGCTTGTATTGATAAGGCTGCTGAAAACACCACCGTTGAGATGCCCGCCGGCTTGATCGAGATGGAACTGGACAATCAGATGGAGCGCTTTGGCTATCAGCTGCAGATGAGTGGCTTCTCTATGGAGCAGTATGCAAAGATGATGGGCGGCGATATGGCTACTATGCGTAATGCTTTCCGTCCCACGGCTGAGAAACAGGCAAAGGCAAATGTTACCTTGGCAAAGATTGTTGAGGTTGAGGGCATTGTTGTTTCCGAGGAGGACATCAACGCTGAGTACGAGTCTATGGCCAAGCAGTACGAAATGGACGTAGAGAAGGTCAAGGAGCTTGTTCCTGCCGAGGAACTGAAGAGCAGTTTGGAGACCCGTAAGGCAGTTAGGCTGATTGTCGACAATGCTGTTGCTTCCAAGCCCAAGGCTGCAAAGAAGCCCGCAGCAAAGAAGACTACCACCAAGAAGGCTGCCGACGAGGCTACTGCAGAGGAAAAACCCGCTGCAAAGAAGACCACTACCACAAAGAAGACTACAAAGAAGGTCGAAGAGAAGGTAGAGGAAAAGACTGAGGAATAAGCATAGAAATAATTGGTTAGAATGTTTCAAACCCTGAAAGGAGACATGACCATGAGTTTAGTACCCTATGTAGTTGAACAAACCAGTCGCGGAGAGCGTAGCTATGATATCTTCTCCCGATTGCTCAATGACAGAATTATTTTTCTGTCCGAGGAAGTCAATGATACCACTGCCAGCCTGATTGTTGCGCAGCTATTATATCTGGAGGCGCAGGACCCTGATAAGGACATTCAGTTCTATATCAACAGTCCCGGCGGCAGCGTCACAGCCGGTATGGCAATTTACGACACAATGCAGTACATTAAGTGTGATGTTGCCACAATCTGTGTTGGTATGGCTGCCTCTATGGGTGCATTCCTGTTGTCCGCCGGTGCAAAAGGTAAGCGAATGGCGCTTCCTAACTCTGAAATTATGATTCACCAGCCCTCTGCTGGAACGCAGGGTCAAATTACGGATATGGCAATTCATATGAAACGTCTGGAGACTATCAAGGCGCGGATGAATCGCATTATGGCGGAAAACACAGGCCGTTCTGTTGAAGAGGTTACACAGGCCTGTGAGCGGGATAACTTTATGACCTCTGAGGAAGCAAAGAATTTTGGCCTCATTGACCGTGTTCTTGCGCATCACTGATTGAAAGGCGGACCTGCAAATGTCAAAAAAAGATGAGCAGCTTATTTGTTGTTCCTTCTGCGGTAAGCAGGAGTCACAGGCACGGCTCATTGCCGGTCCCGGTGTGTATATTTGTAGTGATTGTGTCCAGGCCTGTTGCGATTTGCTTCGTGAAGACGAATACAGTCCCGATATGCCAGAAAAGCTTCCAACACCTGCAGAAATGAAGGCTTATATGGATGGTTATATTGTGGGACAGGACGATGCGAAAATTGCCCTTTCTGTCGCCGTGTATAACCACTATAAGCGCATTTATCTGTCTTCAAGCACAGATGTTGAGCTGCAAAAAAGCAATATTTTGCTCATTGGTCCCACCGGCTCCGGTAAAACACTTTTTGCCCAAACCCTGGCAAAAATTTTGGACGTTCCCTTTGCGATTGCCGATGCAACCACACTGACAGAGGCCGGTTACGTAGGCGATGATGTGGAAAATATTCTTGTGCGTCTTCTGCAAGCTGCTGATTTTGATTTGGAACGTGCTGAGCGTGGTATCATCTACATTGACGAGATGGACAAAATTGCCCGCAAAAGCGAAAACACTTCCATTACCAGAGATGTTTCTGGTGAAGGTGTCCAGCAGGCGTTGCTGAAGATTTTGGAGGGCACAGTTGCGAATGTACCTCCGCAGGGTGGCAGAAAGCATCCCCAGCAGGAGACCATTCCTGTGGATACATCAAAGATCCTCTTTATCTGCGGCGGCGCATTTGATGGATTAGATAAGATTATCGAGTCCAGAACTGATAAGTCAGCCATTGGTTTTGATGCACCTGTGGAGAGTAAGAAAAACCGTGATATTGGCAAGTTATTTGCCCAGGTACAACCCCACGAACTGATAAAATTCGGTATTATCCCTGAGCTTGTTGGTCGCATGCCGGTGATTACCAGCCTGCAAAACCTAAAGAAAGAGGATCTAATCCGTATTCTTACAGAGCCGAAAAACGCACTGACAAAGCAATATGAAGCATTGCTGGCTATGGACGATGTGGTGCTGGAGTTCCAGCCAAAGGCATTGGAAGCCATTGCCCAAAAGGCTGTTGACCGCCAAATCGGCGCTCGCGGCTTGCGGGCCGTTATGGAGGAAACAATGACGAAAATTATGTTCGTCATACCCTCCGACCTGTCCATCAAAAAGGTGGTTATTACACCGGAATCCATAGACGGAAAGCAACCTAAGCTTTTGCGTGATAAAACAAATCCCCGTAAAAAGTTAACAACGAATCATTAACACCAAGAGGGGGTAGCATTCTACCCCCTTTTTATTTTCTCCAGAAAGGAGTATGGATATGAGCGAAGAATATGTATCCGGCAGACTTCCGGTTTTAGCACTGCGTGGTCTTGCTGTTTTTCCGGAGCAAACCGTCCACTTTGATATTGGACGTGTGAAATCCGCTATGGCGCTGGAATATGCTATGAAGCATAATCAAAAATTGATTTTGGTGCCCCAAAAGAATATTCTGGATGACGATCCCGGACTTTCCGGCTTGTTCCCCATTGGAACTGTGGTCAAGGTCAAACAGATACTCAAATCTAAAAACGAGAATATCCGTGTTCTGGTTGAAGGTATCCACCGCGCCAGGATTTTAGAATTAACACAAACCGAACCCTATCTTGCCGGTATCATTGAACCTGCTATGCAGGTGCCAGTAAAGGATTCCCTTCGGGGTAGGGCGTTGTGCAGAGAGGCTGCAATGCTCTATTCCCGCTATAGCGAGATGATCGAACATCCTGCCCAATCAATGCAACTGAAGGTATTGGCATCTGAGGATTGCGGATTTGTTGCGGATACCATTGCACAAAATTCCGGCATTGATTATCGGGATAAAGCGAAACTGCTATGCCAGTTGAATCCCATTCGTCGTATGGAGAATACGCTGAAGCTGTTACAGCAGGAAATTCAGATGCTCCATATCGAAGCAGACATTCAGGAAAAAACCAGAGCTGTTATCGACCAAAACCAGCGCGACTACTACTTGCGCGAGCAGATGAAGACCATTCGCGAGGAACTGGGAGAAGAGGATGAATACGCGGAGTTTGCAGAATATGAAAAGTCCATTCTTTTGCTGAATCTTCCCGAAGACTCTGAACAAAAACTTCTCAAAGACCTGCAACGGCTGAAAAAACAACCCTACGGCTCTGTGGAAGCCTCCGTTTTGCGGAACTATTTGGATACGGTGCTGGAATTGCCGTGGAATGTAACCACCAAGGAACGAATTGATGTATCTGCCGCCAGAAAAATCCTGGATAAGGACCATTTTGGGTTGGAAAAGGTAAAGACAAGAATCCTGGAGACCCTTGCTGTTCGCCAGGTTGCGCCTGAAATGCCGCCGCAGATTCTGTGTCTGGTTGGCCCTCCCGGTGTGGGTAAGACCTCCGTTGCCTATTCCATCGCCAGGAGCTTGAATAGAAAACTTGCAAGAATTGCCCTTGGTGGTGTTCACGACGAGGCCGACATTCGTGGTCATCGAAAGACCTATGTTGGCGCAATGCCCGGCAGAATCATTACAGGCTTGACACAGGCTGGAAGTTCAAACCCACTGTTGCTCCTTGATGAAGTGGATAAAATGGGTTCTGACTACCGTGGTGACCCCAGCGCAGCGCTCCTGGAGGTGCTGGACGGAGAGCAGAACAAGACGTACCGTGATCACTATCTTGAAATCCCGTTTAACCTGAACAATGTAATGTTTATTGCCACGGCGAACACATTGGACACCGTGCCCAGACCGCTATTGGACCGAATGGAAATTATTGAACTTGGCTCTTATACTGACGAAGAAAAACTGATGATTGCAAAAAATCATCTGATTGCCAAGCAGATGAAAAAACACGGTCTCAAACGTACTCAACTGCGGATTTCCGATGATGCTATTCGTGAAATGATCCGTTGTTATACACGTGAATCGGGTGTTCGTAATTTAGAGCGCTGCATTGCTGAAATCTGCAGAAAAGTGGCAATGCAGATTGTTTCCGAAGAGAATACCAAACGTATTACCGTTACTGGCAACAACGTGGAAACCTACTTGGGTGTCAGAAAATATTTGCCGGACAGATTGCCCTGTGATGATCAAATCGGCTTAGTTACCGGGCTTGCCTGGACCGCAGTTGGTGGCGAAACGTTGGAAGTTGAAGTAAATGTGATGGACGGCACAGGAAAACTGGAATTAACCGGCAATTTAGGTGATGTAATGAAGGAATCTGCCCACGCAGCCCTTAGTTATATCCGTGCAAATTGTGAAAAACTGGGTATCACACCTGATTTTTACAAAAACAAAGACATTCACGTCCATTTCCCTGAGGGCGCTGTGCCGAAGGACGGTCCTTCTGCTGGTGTAACAGTATGTACTGCGATTGTTTCCGCTTTAACCGGCGCAACTGTCCATCGGGACGTTGCAATGACAGGTGAGATATCTCTGCGTGGACGGGTATTGCCTATTGGCGGTCTGAAAGAAAAGACAATGGCTGCATTGCGTCACGGTATCCGCACTGTAATTATCCCCAAGGATAACGAAAGAGATTTGGCTGAAATTGACCAAACGGTGCGAAATTCTTTGAACTTTGTGACTGCGCAGACCATCGACACCGTGTTGGAAACAGCGCTGAATAAGAAATCTGCAGTTGTCCCGACCCTTTTAACGGATATTCCCGATGAACTGAAATCCAAAGGTCACGCCCCTGTGATCCGGCAGTGAGGTAACGGTATGAATTTTAACAATGTTGAATTTCTGATCTCTGCTGCGGCACCAAAGGATTTTCCTGCAAACAGATTACCCGAAATTGCCTTTGCGGGAAAATCCAACGTGGGAAAATCTTCGGTGATAAATCGAATTCTGCAACGAAAGAATTTTGCCAGAGTAGGGGAGAAGCCGGGAAAAACCATTCACGTTAATTATTTCACCATTGATAAAACCTGTTACTTTGTGGATTTGCCCGGCTATGGATATGCAAAGGTTTCTCAGCAAGAGAAGGAACGTTGGGGCAAACTGATGGAAAGCTATTTTGCCGCCCAACGGATTGACTTAGGCGTTATGATTGTAGATGCCCGTCACGCGCCTACGCAAAACGATATCATTATGGCCAACTGGTTTATTGAAAGCGGCTGTCCCTTTGTTGTGGTTGCTAACAAATTGGATAAGCTAAAGAAAAGTGATTTAATCCCCAATATGGAGCGTATCCGTGAGGTTTTGGATTTACCGGAAGCGTGCACTGTAATTCCTTTTTCCGCGGAAAAGGGAACTGGCAGAGACGAGTTGGTAAAAATAATCATAGATACCGTAAACCAATAAGAAAATCCCACAGCATACGCTGTGGGATTTTTGTTATAACTTCTTCTTGGCTTCTTTTAGGGCGGTTGCCAGCTGGTCGGGGCAGGAGGTAGGCTTCATACCGCAATGGATACCCTCTACGCGACGGATCACCTCGTCGATATCCATACCTTCTAGCAACTTGCCAATGCCTTGGAGGTTGCCATTGCAGCCGCCTAAGTAAGTTACATTGTGTACCTTATTATCCTCAATTTCAAAGAAAATTTTCTGTGAACAAGTACCTTTGGTCTTATACTCAAATTGCATAGTGTTTTCCTCTCTTTACATAATAATATCTGCTAATGTCCCGTTTACAAGCCTTACAAGCTCCATAGGCGATAATAACATTTGGTGACCACGTTCACCGGCAGAAACGGCAATCTCCTCGAAAAGCTCGCAGCTTTCCTCAAAATAGGTGGGATAGCTTTTCTTCATACCCACAGGGGAGCAGCCGCCGCGAACATAACCGGTTAAACCCAGCAAGTCCTTTACAGGAATCAGAGCCATATCCTTGTCGCCTGCAGCCTTGGCAGCTTTCTTTAAATCCAATTCTGCGCATACAGGGATACAAAATACATTGATACCTGTTCGGTTACCTTTCGCAACAAGCGTTTTATACACCTGTTCCGGAGGAAAGCCAATTGCCTCAGCGGCGTGATTGCCGTTCAGTTCATTTACATCGTAATCATAAAAAGCCTCTCGGCAGGGAATTCTAGCCTGCTGAACCAATCTGACAGCGTTTGTTTTTGTAGACATTGTTATCACCTTCGCTATTATACGATAAATATCAGATTCTTGCAAGAGGAATTGTTCTGCGATTTAAGGTTATCCTATCGCAGGAGGGATTTCTATGGAAGAACAATTAAACAAAAAGCCAGAGGAACGGGATGACTTACTGGAGCTTGGATCAGATTTGAGCAAAACCAGCAAAGGAAATATTTATACGTTAACGATTATTGGACAAATAGAGGGACATCAAGTGTTGCCGGAAACGGTAAAAACCACCAAGTACGAGCATATTCTGCCTCTGCTTGCAGGTCTTGAAGAAAGCGACGAGATTGACGGACTATTATTGCTGCTGAATACTGTTGGTGGAGATATCGAGGCAGGTCTTGCCATTGCCGAGATGATTGCCGGTATGAAAAAACCCACCGTTTCATTGGTCCTGGGCGGTGGACACTCAATCGGCATTCCCCTTGCAGTGTGTACCAAAAAGTCTTTCATTACCCGCACAGCCAGTATGACAGTGCATCCGGTAAGAATGACGGGTCTGGTTGTTGGCGCACCACAGACGTTTCGTTATTTCCACCGCATACAAGAGCAAATTATCGACTTTGTCACCAACAATTCTGCCATATCAAAAGAGGATTTTGAAGGCTTTATGATGGCAACCGGTGAAATGGCAACAGATGTGGGCACAATTCTCTACGGAAAGGATGCCGTTGCCTCCGGTTTGATTGACTCTTTGGGCGATTTAAACGATGCGCTTACAGAGCTACACGCAATGATTGAAAGAAAAAAGCAGGAAAAGAAATAATTTTTAATGACGGGGTGGAATTTTTCTGCGGAATATGTTATGATAGTGTGCAGTATTTAAAAGGGAGGGTAGGCAGTGTCGTTGATCGAAAGTTTATTTTACGGTTTTATATCCGGCATTACGGAATTTTTTCCAATATCTTCCCAAGCGCACCAAACCCTTTTGCGTTATATTTTTGGCGTAAGCACCAGAAATTCCTTACAGGAACTTCTGGTACATATTGGTCTTTTATTAGCTCTGCTTTATGCTTGTCGCGACCTTCTGCTTCGTCTGCGGCGGGAACAGAACTCCATTTCTATGCATCGCCAAAGAAGAAATCGCACATCGGATGCAAAAAGTCGTTATGATTTAAGATTAATCAAAACGGCAACATTTCCGCTCCTTATCGGCCTGCTTTTATGTGTTGTAGTAGGGAAGGGGAAGGAAAATTTACTTACAGTTATGGTATTTTTGCTTTTAAACGCGATGATTCTTTTGTTCGCTGAACACATTCAGCACGGAAATCGCGATTCCAGAACTATGACAGGTTTAGACGGAATTGTAATGGGTATCCTTGGTGCGCTTTCCTCTTTTCCCGGTATCTCCAGAACGGGTATCATTTCTGCTTATGCTACCGCAAGAGGCGCGGACAATCAAAATGCCATCAACTGGGCGCTTCTTTTAGGAATACCAGCTATTATCTTTGCTGCCTGCTACGATGTTGTTCTGATTTTCGCTGTAGGCGTTGGCGCACTTTCATTTCCAGTGATCATTGGCTGTATTTTAAGCGGAATCGGCGCTTTTGCCGGTGGCTATCTTGCCATTTCAATGCTCGTTTCTATCCTGAATCACACAGGATATTCACCCTTCGTTTATTATTCCTTTGGCGCTGCATTATTTTCCTTCGTGCTTTATTTGATTACATAACAGGAGGTTTCTATGTCTGAAAAAAAGTATAAATCTCAGGCAGATAAGGCTGCTGCCTCCAAAACGAAAAAAACAAAAAAGGCTGTGCCCCAAAAAAAGGCAACGGACACAAAGGTGTCTGTAAATACATTGCCGGAAGGATATAAAATTCCTGTGCGCGTAATTTCTTCCGTATCCCTTTTAGGTCTGGTTGTACTGTTTCTTGTTATTTTCTTTCAACCGGATGGGGTTTTTATTCAGCTATTGGAGAGTTTTATCCACGGATTCATAGGCCGCGCCGGATTTCTGATTTCAATTCCCGGTCTGATATATCTGTTCATAATTCACGCTTTTAGCGGCGGTCGCCCCGTAAAAATGCGTACGATTTGCATTATCTTGTTTATTCTCGTTTGTGGATGTATTTCACATTTGAGTCTAACTGCTCCCAATATGCCTGTTGGCTGGGATGCACTGACCGGCTTGTATTATGGCGGTATTGAAGGTACTACCGGTGGCCTGATTTGCGGTAGTATTGCAATGCTGTTTTATTGGCTGTTCCAAGATATATTAAGCTATATAATTTTCATACTTTTTGCAATCTTTTTGCTGCTTGGCGGTATGCAAATTACTGTTGTCAGCATTATTCGCGCTATTCAGGATCGACCCCGACCCAACTGGGAAGACAAACCTGTAGAGCGCCAGGAACCGGCAACAATTGTTGTGAATCATATTGCCAACAAACGAATTGAACATTTAGAGCAAAAACGGGAAAAGCAAAAACAGCAGACTGCGCAAACTGCTGCGCCCTACATACCTGAAGAACCTGCAAAACGCGATGATTCCAAGGTTGAAGATATGTTCCGCCAGATAGAGGGTGAAATTGAAAAGCCCGTGAATGCAGCCAGCGAATTTGTTCCTGCGCCTGCAGAGTCAGAATCACCGTCTAATATGCCTCCTTTTGAAAAGGATGCCCCATTACCTGAAAAGCCTGAGGCAGCTCCCAAGCGTGTCAAAGTTGAAAAAGTCACAGCGAAGGAGGCAAAAGAGTCTGCCGAAAAGGTCGCCAAGGAAATTGAAGACAAGCAAAAGGAACAGAAGCCTGATTACTGTTTCCCGCCAATCGATTTGTTAAAATCCTTTAGTGGTGGCGCTGCCGACGGAACAACTGAGATGCGGGAAAACACCCGCCGTCTGAATGAAACCTTAGCAAGCTTTAAGATTGAAGCGCATATCATTAACGTAACCCGCGGACCCAGTGTTACCCGTTATGAGGTCGAACTGGAAAAGGGTGTCCGGCTAAATAAGCTGACCACCGCCGCTGATGATATTGCATTGAGTTTGGGCGCAACAGGTGTCAGAATTGCCGCTGTCCCCGGCAAAATCTCTGTAGTAGGTATCGAGGTGCCTAACAGAGCTGTCACAACGGTATCTCTGCGGGAAGTTATTGACTCTCAGGAATTTGCAAAGGCGAAATCCAAGTCTTCCTTTGCTGTTGGTAAGGATATCGGCGGTAACTGTATCGTTGGCAATATTGCAAGACTTCCCCATATGCTCATTGCGGGTACAACCGGTTCCGGTAAGTCAGTGTGTATGAACTCCATTATTATCTCACTGCTATATAAGGCCAGTCCCGATGACGTAAAGCTCATTATGGTTGACCCCAAAATGGTGGAGTTGGGTATTTATAATGGCATTCCCCATTTGTTGATTCCTGTAGTTACCGACCCAAAGAAAGCCGCTGGCTCTCTGCAATGGGCAGTTAGCGAAATGATGCGCCGCTACAAAGCTATGGCCGATGCCGGTGTACGAGATCTGGAATCTTACAATAGTATGATTGACAGTCAGCAAATTGAAGGTAAGAAAATACCTCAGGTTGTTGTGATTATCGACGAGCTGGCAGACCTTATGCTGGTTGCAGCCAAGGAAGTTGAAGAATCCATCTGCCGTATTGCGCAAATGGGTCGAGCTTCCGGTATTCACCTGGTTATTGCAACACAACGTCCCTCTGCAGATGTTATTACAGGTCTTATGAAGGCAAATATCCCCTCAAGAATTGCGTTTGCAGTTGCATCTGCAATGGAATCCCGTATTATTCTGGATACCCAAGGCGCTGAAAAGCTTGTCGGCAAGGGTGACATGCTCTATGCACCCATTGGTAACGGCAAGCCGAAACGTGTTCAGGGTTGTTTTGTCAGCGATCCTGAGGTTGAGGCTGTTGCATCCTATGTTAAGGCTAACTTTGTTACCAACTATGACCAAGAGGTTATGGAAGAAATTGAACGAAAAGCCTTACAAACCGGCACCAAGGCCGCAACTTCCGATGCAGAACCCAACGCCGAAGAGCTTGATGGAGATGAAATGCTGCCTGCCGCAGTTGATGTGATTTTGGAGACAGGTCAGGCATCTGTATCTATGCTGCAAAGACGGCTGAAATTAGGCTATGCAAGAGCCGCAAGAATTGTGGTCGAAATGGAAGAGAAAGGGATTGTCGGTCCGTTCCAGGGCAGTAAACCCCGGGATATTTTGGTTACAAAAGAACAGTGGGCGCAAATGCGTTCCGGTAGCAGTAGCCAAATGGAGTTTGAGGATATGGAGGAATTTGCATGAAATCTGTCTACCGCTGGATTGCTGAGCATGCAGGAATCTGCCGCGGCATTCTGCTTCTGGTACTGGCTGCCTTTATTTTTTACGCCGCCACGCTGGAGCATGTCTCTCTGTTGAGCATCTATTTGGTTGGCCTGTGCCTCTGGCTGTTTACG
>JAZNDB010000169.1:0-8154 GCA_045587845.1 Faecousia sp. | reverse complement strand
CATTAAAGTATAAGGGATGTGTAATCGCACATCCCTTTTCTTTTTTTGCAAAAAGCAGGGCGTCACATAGGTGACGGCCCATAGAAAGAGGAAAACAAAACCTTAAAATTATTCCTGCATCAAAAAATCGTTGGGATTGATGTTTTCCCCGTTGCAGGTAACACTAAAGTGAATATGCTCGCCAATGGCGCTTTCCATCAGCGCCGTGTTTCCCACCAAACCGATGGTCTGACCTGCGGTGACAGCATCTCCGGCCTTTACGGAAACTTCCTTGGCAAGGCTGGCATACCGGGTAGAATAACCATTTTCGTGGCGAATCACTACGGTCATACCCATCTGCTCGTCTTCATACACCGTATACACCTCACCGTCGGCGGCGGCGCAGACTTCTGTGCCTGCCTCGGCGGCAATGTCGATGCCGTTATGCACCCGCCAATCTCTGGTGGTTTCGTTATAGGTCAAGCTGTCCATAGCATACACCGCCACAGTTTGACCCTCTACGGGGGCTACTGTTTTCATAGGCTTCTCCTCCGGATTGGTGGTAACCTGCGCAGGTGAGCCATCCGGATTTGTAGCCACCACGGCCTGGTCATTTTGGACGTTCCCTACCGTAGTGTTATTTGCAGAATCGTCGGGCTTGTCCACATTTCTGTAATAGAGGAATCCGGAGATTCCAATGGCAACAGCACACAGCACAAGGGCTATGTAGTAGCCCTTACCGTTTACGCTGCCGGTAAACTTTTTCTTGCTCATTTTTAAGCACCTCCGAAGCCTATTGTTGCCAGTTTTTTCTATCTTAAACATAGATTGGGAAATATTTTTCACCAAGCCCGGCGGAGGGGGTAAAATCTGTTGACAAATGTCTGTTTTTGGGTTATATCTATACTGATACAGTTTTTGCAAAATGCAAACGAATTACTAACAAAAAACAGTTCGCAGCCGATGGAAAATCAGCAAAGATTTTATAGGTTGCAGAAATGGAGGGGGATAATGTCCAAAGAACTCATCAGACTCCAGGACTTAACTATGGAGTTCGACGGGGAGCGGATACTTGATGGTATCAATCTCTATTTTAATGATAAGGAATTCCTCACGCTGCTGGGTCCCTCCGGCTGCGGCAAAACTACCACTCTGCGTATTATTGGCGGTTTTTTAACCCCCACGTCCGGCAGGGTGCTTTTTGACGGAAAGTGCATCAACGATGTGCCTGCCTATGAGCGGCAAATCAACACCGTTTTTCAGCGGTATGCTCTGTTCCCCCATTTGGATGTGTACGGCAATATTGCCTTCGGTCTGAAGGTTGCAAGGCTTCCCAAGGAGGAGATCCACCAGCGGGTACAGGAAATTCTGTCCGTGGTGGGTCTGACCGGCTTTGAGCATCGCTCAATTGACAGCCTGTCCGGCGGTCAGCAGCAGCGAGTCGCCATTGCAAGAGCGCTGGTGAACCGTCCTAAGGTGCTGCTTTTGGACGAACCCCTTGCCGCTCTGGATTTGCGTCTGCGGAAGGATATGCAGAACGAACTGAAACGTATTCAGCAGGCTATGGGCATCACCTTTATCTATGTTACCCACGATCAGGAAGAGGCCCTGTCTATGTCTGATACTGTGGTAGTTATGGATAAGGGCCGTATTCAGCAAATCGGCAAGCCTGAGGACATCTATAACGAGCCGAAGAACGCCTTTGTGGCTGACTTTATCGGCGAAAGTAATATTCTGGATGGCATTATGCTGTCTGACTATAAGGTCAAGTTCTTCGGTCGCGTATTTGACTGTGTGGACGCAGGCTTTGCCCCGAATGAGCCTGTGGACGTGGTTATCCGCCCCGAGGATATCGACTTTGTACCTGCCGGCCAGGGCCATTTGGTGGGTACGGTTACAAGCGTGACCTTTAAGGGTCTGAACTACGATATCATTGTGGACTTCCGTGGCTTTAAGTGGCTGATTCAGACCACCGATTATCACGGTGAGGGTGAGACGGTAGGTATCCGCCTGAACCCCGAGGATATCCACATTATGCATAAGAGTGAGTACTCCGGTATGTTCGGTGACTATAGCTCCTACTCTGCTGAGTACGACGAGCTGACGGAGGATGCAGACGATGAAGAAGAATAAGTCCATTCTTTTAAGCGGTCCTTACATCCTTTGGATGCTCCTGTTTACCCTGATTCCTCTGGGTGTGATGGGTTATTACGCCCTCACTGACCCGGATACCGGCGCGTTTACCTTGGGTAATCTGCGGGATTTGGGACTGTTTCTGCCCACCTTAGGCACTTCTGTTTGGTACTCTGTGGTGTCGGCAATGATCTGCCTGCTGCTGGGTTATCCTGTCGCCTACTTCATTGCCCATCGCTCGCCGGTTATGCAGAAGATTCTGTATATGCTGGTAATGCTGCCTATGTGTATGAGCTTTTTGCTCCGGACACTGGCCTGGGTAGGTCTGCTGGAAACCAACGGCATTATCAACGTACTGCTGGGTAAGGCAGGTCTTGGTCACGTAGAGATTATCGGCACTTCCGGCGCGGTGATTTTGGGTATGGTGTATAACTACCTGCCCTATATGATTCTGCCTCTGTATGCCGTCATCGTCAAAATTGACAATCGGCTCATTGAGGCGGCGGAAGATTTGGGCTGCAACGGCGCGCAGGTCTTTGGCCGCGTGGT
Source organism: Faecousia sp. (assembly GCA_045587845.1). GTDB lineage: Bacteria > Bacillota > Clostridia > Oscillospirales > Oscillospiraceae > Faecousia. Next base: position 5,493 of record JAZNDB010000169.1, on the reverse strand, counting down.
ACTGCCGCTGAGTATACCCGGCATTCTCTCCGGTATTACTATGGTGTTTGTGCCTGCAGTTTCCACCTTCTATATCTCCCAAAAGCTGGGCGGCGCGGAAACAATGCTCATTGGCGACGTCATCGAAAAGCAATTTAAAACCAGTAACAACCCCAATATGGGCGCTGCCCTAAGCCTGCTGCTGATGCTGATGGTGCTGGTCTGCACCGGCATTATGAACCGCTTTGGCGGTGAGGACGAGGAAGGCGGTGTGGTAGTATGAAAAAGACCAATCGTATTCTCACCGTTCTCATTTTTGCCTTTTTGTATTTGCCTATGCTGGTTTTGGTGGTTGCTTCCTTTAACACCGGCAAAGATTTAACCATCTTCCAGGGCTTTACCCTGGATCAGTATAAGGCGCTGTTTCAGGATGACGATTTGTTGGCGCTGCTGGGAAATTCTCTGCTGATTTCCATTCTTTCCACGGCGGTTGCCACCGCCTTTGGTACGCTCTCTGCGGTGGGTATTCACAATATGAATCCCAAACTGCGGAAAACCGTTATGGGACTGACCAACATTCCTATGACCAATCCGGATATCGTAACCGGTATCTCCCTTTCCCTTTTGTTTGTGTTTGTAGGCTCTACCCTGCTTCACAAAAAGGAGAGTTTGAATTTCTGGACATTGCTGATTGCCCACATCACATTTAATCTGCCCTATGTCATTTTGAACGTAATGCCCAAGCTGAAGCAGATGAATCCAGCTTTGCAGGACGCAGCGATGGATTTGGGCTGCACACCGATGCAATCCTTCTTTAAGGTGACCATTCACGAGATTATGCCCGGTATTGTTTCCGGCGCGATTATGGCGTTCACTATGAGTTTGGACGATTTCGTGATCAGCTACTTTGTGTCCGGCAATGGTTTCCTGACGCTGCCTGTGGAGATTTACTCCTACACAAAAAAGCCTATGCAGCCTAGGGTTTACGCTATGTTCACCCTGCTGTTCCTGCTGATTTTTGTTCTGATGGTAAGTATGAATCTGCTGCAGATTCGCGCTGACCGAAAGAAGATTGATAAGCAGGCAAAGCCCGTGAGCAGCGGTCAAAAAATCTTCCGCAGAGTATGCGCCGGTGTATGCGCTTTGGCGGTTTTGCTGGGTTGCGGTTGGCTGATTCTGTCCACCCGTCAGGATAAAATTACTTTGAATGTGATGAACTGGGGTCAGAACATTGCTGACGGCAGTGACGGCACTATGGACATCATTGCCGCCTTTGAGGAAAAGTATCCGGATATTGATGTGAACTACACCACCTATGACTCCAACGAATCCCTGTATGCAAAACTGGCAGGCGGGGGACTTACGGTGGATGTGATTATTCCCTCGGACTATATGATTGCAAGGCTCATCTCCGAAAATATGCTTCTGCCTCTGGATTTCGATAACATTCCCAACTATAAATATGTGCAGGAAACCTTCAAGAACACTGCCTACGACCCGGACAACCAGTACTCCGTTCCCTATACCTGGGGCACTGTGGGTATTCTGTATAACTCCAAGTATGTGGACGAGGCAGATGTCACCGGCTGGGAGCTGCTGTGGAACGAAAAGTATAAGGGAAAAATTCTCCAGTTTGATAACTCCCGGGATGCCTTTGGTGTTGCCCAGTTCCTGGAAGGTATCAGCATCAACACCACAGATCCTGCCCAGCTGAAGCAGGCGTCCAACAAGCTGGCCCAGCAAAATCCCCTGGTGCGGCAGTATGTTATGGACCAGATTTACGGCATTATGGAGGGCGAAAATGCGTGGATTGCCCCCTACTATGCCGGTGACTGTATGATGATGATGGATGCCAATCCCGACCTGCGGTTCTATCTGCCGGAGGAGCAGGGCTTTAACCTGTTCATCGATGCTATGTGTATCCCCACCTGCAGTGAGAACAAAAAAGCTGCAGAAACGTTCATTAACTTCCTGTGCGAGCCGGAAATTTCCGGCGCCAATATGGACTATATCTGCTACGCCTCTCCCATTGAAGGCGCAAGAGATTATATGGACGAATATTTGGCAGAAAGCGATGTCATTTATCCGGAGCAGTCCGTTTTGGATAAGGGTACCAGCTATCTGTTCCTGCCGGCGGAAACCAACCGGCTGATGGACAACCTCTTCCTGGAAATCCGGATTTCCGGTCAGCAGACAGAGGAAGATGACGGCACCTCCGCCCTGCCTGCGATTTTAACTCTGTCCGGTCTGGCCGTGGCAGCAGTACTGCTGTTCCTGCCCAAGCGGAAACGTAAATAACAACAACTGAACAAGGAGTTTTATTATGAAGATTTCAAAAAACAGTACTGTTTCTATTGTTTTGCCCAAGGATGCAACCCAGCGGGAGCAATTTGCCGCAGAGGAATTGCAAAAATATATCGGTCTGATATGCGGTGCGCAGATACAGATCGTCACAGATGATCAAAAGTGTGACGGGCAGCACATCACCATTGGCGGACCGGAGCGCAACGCCTGCACCAAACAGTGGATTTCTGAGGAAGCCTTTGACAGAGAAGTTCCCGGTCCGGAAGGTATTATGATCCGTTCCTTTGAAGACGGCCTTGTTTTAGCGGGCAGCTCCAAAAACAGCAATGAACTGGAACGCGGCACTGTCTATGCGGTTTATGAATTGCTGGAGCGCTTTTGCGGCTGCTCTTTCGGTGCATTCACCAAGCAAGACGTGGCCGGCGGCGAGCTGGTTCCCCAGCAGGAAACCCTTTGCCTGGAAAACCTCTCCTATGTAAAGGCCCGCAGTGATGTTCCCTACCGGTCCGATGTTCTGCAGTATGCATATCAGGATCGCAGCTATTGCCCGGATTACGCGCTGAACATTGCCTTCCTGGACTGGATGTGCAAAAGCCGCTATAACTACATCTACACCTGGAACGGTGTTTATGAGCATTTTAAGGAAAACGGTATGCTGGACGCCTGTATTCGCCGGGGCATTCTGTTTATGGTGGGTCACCACGACACCTTTGAGCAACTGCTGCCCCAGCAGGGCAACGCCTATTTCCCGGAAGCTTATCGTGAAACCCATCCGGAATATTACCGCCTGGAGGCAGATGGTACCCGTTTTGTAGACATTCCCAATTTCTGGGGACAGATGACCCTCTGCGCCCGGAACGAGGATATGATTCGCCAGATATCTGAAAATCTGAACACATTCCTCACGAAGAACCCGCTGGTAAAACTCTATTCCCTGTCTGTCAAGGACGGCACGGCGCCTCAGTGCTGCTGTGAAAAATGCAGTCCCTACAGCAAGGTAGACAACATTCTGTATTTTATGCTGCGGGTAGCAGAAGAGGTGGGAAAAGTCCATCCGGATGTAAAGATTGCCGTGAGTGTATACACAGATATGTGGGCACCTCCGGCCTGGCTGGAGAAGCTGCCTGATAATATTCTGGTAAAGGAAGCCGTGTGGCACACCTCCGGTCTGCGTACCACCGGCAAGCCCGACGGAAGCTGTCTGAACGGCAGTTTCTATGAGGAAAATCTGCTGAAATGGAAGGCGCTGGGCGCATCGGTCTGCTATTACGACTACTTTATGGGTGTCTACCCCGGCAGACAGCGCTACGTGCCTATGGCAGACGAAATGCAGGCAATCTGCCGCCGTTTTATGGAGATGGGAATTGAGGGAACCGCAACCCAGATGGAGGTCTACAACCACTGGAACAACATCACCAATTTCTACACCTACGGACGAACTGCCTACGACACCTCCAAAACCCTGGAGGATAATATGGACCTGTTCTGCCGGATTTTTGGTGCAGGCGGCAAGTATATCAAGGACAATATCCTGTACGCAGAATCCGTGCTGGACGGCCAGTGCGAGATTATGACCGCAGGTGTCTGGCTGATGGGGCATATTGACAAGCAGCGTATGTATGACGGCTTTGAAAAGGCGCTTGCAGCAGCAGAAACCCCCGCAGCCCGGAACAACGTGCGATTGATGCGTATGGCTTTCCGGTATTCCGACCTGGAAACACGGACAGACCACAGCAAGGATGAAATTGAATTCCGTGAATTTAAGCATTACGATATTCCGGAGCGTGGAGAGCTGCTGTATATGAAGCGAAACTTCGATACCTATGACAGCTTTGACGGCTACGGCATTATGATTCCCGTAGAAGGGGAAGACAACGGCTTTACCCCCGATTACTGGTATGCATTTGAATAACGCGATGTGATAAACAAAACAGGGAGCTGTCTTGATTTTAAGACTGCACCTGTAAAATGAAAGTAGACACTCACAAAAGTGTGGGTGTCTACTTTTTTCGTAGTATAATGGATTTGGAAAGGATGTGAAACAATGGGCAAAAAAGGCACACCACATAGGAAATTCAGCAAGGAAGAGAAGATGAAGTATGTCCGACTTCATTTGGAAGAACACATTTCTGTAGGACAAATTGAGCGAGAATACGGCATTAGAAATTCTCTGGTATCAGCTTGGGTCAAGCGCTACTTGCAGGACGGAGAGGACGCCCTGGAGCCTCGCAACGGCAATCCTTATGCGGCACTTCATCGTAGCAAGAATCTATCAGAGGTGGAGCGTTTGCGCTTGCTGGTAGCCAAACAAGAAGTTGAGATAGCTCGGTTAAAAAAAGGATATTGGGTGGAAGGAGTTGGTGTAAACAAGGAGTACGTTACTGGCAACGGAAAGACTATGAAGTTCTCGAAGAACTCAAAGTAAAATATCCGGTAGATTTTCTGTGTAAGGTTATGGGAATCAACCGTTCTGGGTATTACAAATGGAAAGCAAGACAAGGTAAGTTAAACCGATATGAGCAAGATCGCATTGTGTTAACGCAGTTGCTTCAGGAAGAACACAAGCTACATCCGTCCCTTGGTTATCATCGGCTTGCAAGAAATATCTTCCACAATACCGGATGGATATTCTCTGACAATTTGGCTCACAAGTGCTGCAAAGCTGCCGGTATTCGCTCAAAAGCGAGGAAACGCAAATACCGTCCACCAGGTGAAGAAAGCATAAAGTACGAAAACCTCGTAAAAGGCCGTTGGAACGCAAAAGCACCCCTTCAAATAGTCGTGTCAGATATGACCATACTTAAGAATAACGGCAAACAATGGGAATGGACACTACTGGTCGATACCTTTAACAATGAGATTATTGCCCACAGTGTTTCAGCCGTTGCCGGAGACAATAAACCCTACTACCATTGCCTAGACAAGCTCAATAGCTTGGTAGGTAAAAAAGAGGAGCAGAGGTCCCAGGTAGTCTTCCACACCGACCAGGGAGCCGTCTACTCCTCAAGGGCATTTTGCCACGCCCATGAACATTATAACATACTTCGTTCAATGTCGCGAGGGGGAACTCCAACAGATAATCCAATAATTGAAGCATTAAATGGCTGGATCAAGGAAGAATTGTACCTTGACTACGGCTTGGCGGATGCGGACAACCTTCCGGATCTGCTGAATCAGTATGTTTATTTCTTTAACAACCAGCGACCAGCT
>JAZNDB010000168.1:0-4804 GCA_045587845.1 Faecousia sp. | reverse complement strand
TCTGTTTTTCTCCGGCCTGAACGGCAAAGCCAAGGCCGAAAAGCAGATCATCGACCTGTATGATCCCCAGGTTGCCCAGCTTCTGGACAGCGAGCAGAAGCATCAGCAGCTCATTGACGACGTGGAGCTGCTGTCCGCAGGCAGAGAAATGGATATGGAGGCCGTGCGCAACGGCCAGCTTTCCCCTGTGTTCTTCGGCTCTGCGCTGTCCAACTTCGGCATTGAGCCGTTCCTGGAGAATTTTCTGAAGCTGACACCGCCCCCACTGTCCCGCGTGGCAGATTGTGGTGAAATCGACACTTTCAGCCCCGATTTTTCCGCATTTGTGTTCAAAATCCAGGCAAATATGAACAAAGCCCACCGTGACCGCCTGGCATTTATGCGGATTTGCTCCGGCAAATTCCAGCGGGATACGGAATATTTCCATATGCAGGGCGGCAAGAAAATGCGTCTTTCCCAGCCCCAACAGTTGATGGCGGCGGAACGGGAAATCGTGGAAGAAGCCTACGCGGGCGACGTGATCGGCGTGTTCGACCCGGGCATTTTCTCCATCGGCGATACCATCACCGTGCCGGGCAAAAAGTTCCTGTATTCCGGTATTCCCACCTTTGCCCCCGAGCATTTCTGTCGGGTTTCCGCCAAGGATTCTATGAAACGGAAGCAGTTCGTTAAGGGCACAGAGCAGATTGCCCAAGAGGGCGCTATTCAAATTTTTAAGGTGCCAAACTCCGGTATGGAGGAGGTCATCGTGGGTGTTGTGGGCACGTTGCAATTTGAAGTGTTCCAGTACCGTATGAAAAACGAGTATGGCGTGGATCTGCGTATGGATATGCTCCCCTATGAGGAGATTCGCCTCATTGACAGCTACCCCGGCGATTTGTCTGACCTGAATCTGGGCAGTGATGCAGAGCTTTTAGAGGATTACCGCGGACGAAACTTACTGGTATTCAGCAGCTTCTGGGCGATTGACTTCACCTGCAAGCGTAACCCCGGCCTGCAGGTAAAGGAAATTGTAGTAGAAGAAGGCTAATGCGCACAATAAAAATGCTCCCTTTGGAAAGACCCAAAGGGAGCATACTTTTTGCCTTAGTTGCCTGCCAGAATCTGAGCAAGCGGGGAGTTTGCGTCCAGAATGATGGTGTTTTCTTCACCGGTAAGGCTCTGCTTCAGCGCGTCCAGCGCCAAAATGAACTCGTAGAAGTCCTTTTTGTCTGCAGAATCGTAGGCCTCGGCAAGCAGACGCATATATTCTGCTTCGCCCTCGGCCTCCAGCTTGGCGGCCTCTGCCTGGGCGTTGGAAACGATGATATTCACCTGCTTATCCACATCGTTGCGAATGATAGATGCCTCGTAGTTGCCGTCGGCGGTAAACTTGGATGCCATCTGATTTCGTTCGGAAATCATACGGGAATACACCGCGTTCAGATTACTCTCTGGCAGGTCAAAGCGCTTGATTTTTACGTCCAGAACGTTAATGCCGTAAACCTGCGCCTTTTCGTTGACAGTGGTGGCGATTCCGTCATATATTTCGTTCCGCTTGCCACCGTCTTCCATATTGATAATGTCTGCCTGCGCCAGCGTACCCATAGCGTTCTTCAGGGCGGTGTAGGTCTGGTCACCCAGCCGCTGCTCTGCCACAGAAGTGCTGCCCAGGGTCTGATAGAACTTCAGCGGGTCAGAAATTTCCCACAGAACGTAGCAGTCCACGGTCATATTCTGCTTATCCAGGGTGATAACCTCGGAAGGGGGAATGTCGTAGAACTGAGTAGCATCGGAGAAATACTTCACAGAGTGCAGGAAAGGCACCTTAAAATGCAGACCGGGCTGATCGGTGGTGGACACGATTTTACAAAATTCCACCACGCAGGCGTACTGATTTTCCGCTACGGTGTAGAAACAGTTGCTTGCCAAAATAATCAGCAAAATGGCAATAACTGCGATAATCATACCTTTTTTCATAACTTTTCTACCTCCTTACTGCCACTTGTCCAAGGGGAGCAACATATCCACAGAATCGCTGTTGCCGGTGTTGATATACAGCTTCACACCGGGCAGAATCTGCGAAATGGCCTCGTAGTACATACGGGAACGGGTAATTTCGGGGTTCTGGGCGTATTCAGCATACATAGCGTTGAACATTGCCACCTGCTGAACCGCCTCGTTAATGCGTTTCTGCTTCAGATATTCTGCGTTTTGGGTCAATTTGTCCGCCTCGGCCTGGGCCTTGGGCAGCTCTGCGTTTTGGTAGGCCTTTGCATCGTTGACCACGGTGTCTGCCTGCTGTTTTGCAGTTTCCACAGCCTTAAAGGCTTCGATAACGGCAACCGTAGGAGGCTCGGAATCCTGAATTTTTACGTCCACAAGGGTCAAGCCAATATCGTATTCTGCCAAAATTTCGGTGACCAGGTCTTTTACCCGCATTTGAATGTTTTCCTTGCCGTCGGTGAGGACGGAATCCACGCTGGCAGAGCCTACCACGTTACGCACCTGGCTCTGAATCAGATTCCGCAGCACTTCCTCGGGCTGGGTGGAGGCAAACAGATAGGCAACCGGGTCGGAAACCTTGTATTCCACGAAGAAATCAATGTTGACGATGTTGTAATCGCCGGTAATCATAGAGCTTTCAGAGGTGTTTACGGTATAGCCCTTGTCACTGCCGTCACTGGTATAGCCCAGCTCAAATTTCTGATAGACATTTACATCTACCTTTTGCGCCTGCTGAATGCCCAGTGGCAGCTTGAAGTGAACGCCGGCGTCGGTTACGTCGGTGACCTTGCCAAAGGTGGTGACCACTGCCTGCTGCTTATCGTCTACGGTGTAGAAGCAGGTGGACACCAGAATGATGGCAAAAATCACCACAAATGCCACTTTAATCAGGTTTTTCAGTTTTTTAAAGTTGACGGGTTTTTTGGGATCTACGTTTACAAAATCTTCCATTTTAATCGTTCCTTTCTTGAAGATGATTCAACATTTTTTGGGTTTCCTGGGCCATACGACCGGCAAGCCAGGCGGTGAGCATAATCCGCAGCACTTCCTTTACCCGCGCCTTTGCCCCGGGGACGGGCTCTTGGTAGTCGGAAAGCTCCTCGTCTAAGACTGCATCGCGATTTTCTGCCTTGTATAGCTCTCTGGAACGGACGGCTAAGCGGACGAACATAAAATACAGCTCAGAATCATCGATAATATCGTCGCTTTCGTCATCCAACTGACCGTTCACATAGCCCAAAAGGTTGCAAATGTCCGGCAGCGGCAGAACCCCCTTGAGCATATTGATGTTTACAATGCGGCAAAGCTGCCGGAGGGTGTAGCGCTTATTTTCCGGTTTTGCAAGGAAACCCCGCCTCACCCAGTTTTGAATGATGTAGCCGTCCAGCCCTGTAATGGCAGAAACCTGACTCAGCGCAATGCCTCCCGGGAGGAACATCGCCCGAAACTGGGATTCTGCCAGCGCGCCGTCCCGTTCCGGTAGGACTAACGTTGTGCCGGGAATTGTCCAGCTCATATCTATCACACCTTTCTGCTATGTGGTAATATGATAATATCATATGGTCACGTGATTGTCAAGAACAATTTTATGACCATTTTGTAAACACTTATGTGGGTGGGGCGCCTACGACGCCCGCAAAGAGGGGTTTTCCAAAAAATTATTTTCCCCTTTCCTCTTTACGAAACAAAGAAAATGGTGTATGATATACCATATTATAATATAGTGGCGTGTATAGCAAAGGAGGCTTGGCAATGGGTTGTTTAAAATGCGGCAAAAAAAACAGCAGAAGAACAAAGCTTTTGCCCGGCCTGCATAGAGGCTATGGACGCGTATCCTGTCAAAAGCGACATACGGGTACAACTTCCCAACCGGACGGAGTCCCCGGTTTCCAAGAAAGCTGCCCGTAAAAAGCGAGCGATGTCGGCAGAGGAGCAAATGGCAAGTCTGCGCAGGAAAGTACGTTGGCTGACGATTCTGTGCGTTGTTCTGCTGGCGCTACTGGCGGTGGGCGCAGCGATGCTGGTGCAAAGCTGGATCGCCACAGGGGTTTTGAGAATTCCTATATTCGATTGTTTCACGTGAAACAATCTGTGTGATAAGTGTTTCACGTGAAACACAGAAAGGAAACACTATGGCAAAGATTATTGCAGTGGTCAACCAAAAAGGCGGTGTGGGCAAGACCACAACTGCCGTAAATGTAACGGCCGCCCTGCACGATTTGGGCAAGCGCGTACTGCTGTGCGACTTTGACCCCCAGGCCAATGCCACATCCGGCTTGGGCGTGGATAAGCGGAAAGTACACAATAGCGTATATGACGTTGTGGTGAACGGTCTTTCCTCGGTGCAGGCCATCGTTCCCACAAGGTTTGGCGATGTTCTGCCGGCAACTGCAGATTTGGCAGGCGCAGCGGTGGAGCTGATTGGTATGGAAAATGCCCAATACCAACTAAAAAATGCGCTGCAGCAGGTGGCGGGCGCATACGATGTGATTTTTATCGATTGTCCGCCGTCTTTGGAAATGCTGACACTGAATGCCTTGGCGGCTGCTGACAGTATTTTGGTGCCGGTGCAGTGTGAATATTACGCGCTGGAGGGCTTAACCGACCTGATGAACACCCTGCGTATGGTCAAAAAGCGCATCAATCCCAATCTGGAGATTTTCGGTGTGGCGCTGACTATGTTTGACGGCAGAACCAATTTCTCCACCCAGGTGGCGCAGGAGGTTCGCCGTCATTTCCCCGGAAAAGTTTTCGGAGCCGTGGTGCCCAGAAATGTGCGCCTTGCGGAAGCAAGTCGGAGGCCAAGCGGTCTTAGGAA
>JAZNDB010000167.1:0-3498 GCA_045587845.1 Faecousia sp. | reverse complement strand
ATTCCATCGTTAAGCTGCATTATATTCTGGCGCTTATTCTGCTGTTTTTGTAATATGTAAATTCTCAAATAAGCGCCAATGTACAGGATCAAATACAAATAGCATTCAGATACTTATGGACAATGTTACCGTTATAGCTTTGTGGATATGTGGTAGGTGCCGGTATAAAAGCATTCGAATGTAAGTGCTATTATACCGGGAATTTTGTTTTACGGAGGCTTTGGTGTACAAATGGGGTTCTTAAGTCTCTATGATTAATGGAATGAAAGTGAAATGCTGCGATCTGTAACACCTCATTTTAAATGATAAAATTTTATATTTCTAATGGATCTAAAGGATATAATTGCGTATTTTATAATTTTTTGCCGATGATAAAATAACATAAACAAATTTACATATCTTCCGTGGAGGCGTCAATATGAATGTTACCTGGTTGGGTCAGGCAGGCTTTGTCCTGGAGAAAAACGGCAAAAAAATCTTGATCGACCCGTATCTGTCCGACTCTTGCGGTAAGGCCAATTCCGACAGCCGGCGCAGAACGGCGCTGGATGTGAGTTTTCTTTCTGTCAAGCCGGATGTGATCATACTGACCCATGAACATGCCGACCATACGGACCTTGAAACGCTGGAGCACTACCTGCCGGGGGCAGGCAATGTGTTGGTGCTGGCAGGTGCCAATGCATGGAACAAGGTCCGTGCTCTGGGCGGGAACAACAACTACGTCCGTTTCTGTCCCGGCTCCCGTTGGACTTGGGAAGAATTCACCTTTACCGCAGTAAGAGCGGCCCACTCCGACCCACAAACGATCGGTATTGTGGTGGACGATAGCTGCAGAAAATACTATTTTACCGGAGATACCCTTTATCATGAGGATATCTTTCCTGCTCTACCAGCAGATCTGTGGGCTGTTTTCCTGCCTATTAACGGCAGAGGCAACAATATGAATGCTGCCGATGCAGCCGACTTCGCCCGGCGAACCGGAGCAAAGTACAGTGTTCCCGTTCACTACGGTATGTTTGATGAGATCGACCCTGCTGTGTTTTCTGCAGAAAACAGAATCCTTCTCAAACCATATCAAAGAATTCGATGGGAGGAAGAAAAATGAAAACGGTTTTCATTACCGGTGCTACCCGCAACACGGGGCTTGCCATTGCCCGCCGTTTCGCCCGGGAAGGGTGGAATGTAGCCATTTCCAGCCGGGATAAGGCATCTGCCCAGGCAACCGCGAAAGTATTGCAACGTGAATTTTCTGTTACGGTCCGGGGCTATGCAATGGACCTTGACCGGGTGGAATCTATAAAGGATACATTCCGGCAACTGCAGCAGGATTTCGGCAAGCTGGATGCCTTTGTTGCCAATGCTGCCAATTTGGGGATCGATTGCGGATTGCTGAACACTTCGGAGGAAGAATTCGATGCCATTGTGGATGTGAATATCAAGGGCAGCTTTTTCTGCTGCCGGAATGCTGCACAGCTGATGAAACAAACTGGCGGTGGTAGCATCGTTACCATCGGCTCCGTGCAAGGTACCGGCGCCGTTCCCGGCAGAACCGTTTACGGTATGACCAAGGCAGCACTTGCTGCATTGGTGAGGTATATGGCATACGAATTGGGGCAGTACGGCATCCGTGCCAACAATGTGATTGCCGGAGCCGTTCATTCCTGCCGATGGGATACGCTGACCGATGCGCAAATCGCCGCCCGGCGCAGCCAGTATCCTGCGGGCAGAGAATCTACTGAGGATGAGATCGCTGCCGCCGTTTTTTATCTTTGTTCCGACCACGCCGCAAGCATAACAGGCACCGACCTGACCATAGATTCCGGAATATCTGCATGTTTACTGCCCTATCAAAAGAAGGAGTGATATTATGAAAATTACAGACATCAAAGTATACATCATGGATGCCTACCGTACCAACTGGACTTTTATCAAGGTGGAAACCGACGAAGGCCTGTACGGCTGGGGCGAGGCATCCCTGGGTACCCAGGAAATGGCCCTGAAGGGCTGTGTGGAGGATCTGAAGCGGTTGATTGTGGGCCGTGACCCGTTGCAGATCGAAAAAATGCGTTTCGAAGTTTACCGCGACATTTACTGGAAGGGTGGCCCGGTGCTGATGTCTGCCATCAGCGGTGTGGAAATGGCCATGTGGGATATCGCAGGCAAGTATTTTAATACGCCTGTTTATAACCTATTTGGCGGAAAAATGCGTGACAAGGTAAAAATGTATGCAAATGGCTGGTTCTCCGGCTCAAAGACTCCGGAAAACTTTGCAAAGAAGGCAAAAGAAACCGTGGCACTGGGTGTGAATGCGCTAAAGTGGGATCCTTTCGGCAAAGCTCACATGACCTTAACCAAGGAAGAAATGCACACGGCTGTTGAGATCGTCGGTGCTGTTCGGGAAGCGGTTGGTGATGATGTGGAATTGCTGATCGAATGTCACGGTCGCTTTAATCCCTATACTGCCATCGAAATTTCTCAGGAGCTTGCCCCCTTTAAGCCCATGCTTTTGGAAGAACCCTGTCCACCGGATAATCTGAAAGCCCTGGCCAAGGTTAAGGAAAAGTCCCTGATTCCCATTGCAGCCGGTGAGCGGGTATACAGTATCTATGGCTTCGACGATCTGTTTACAAAGGAAGCGGTGGATATTGCGCAGCCGGATATGTTCCACACCGGTGGCATGATGGAGTGTAAGAAGATCGCCGCTATGGCTGAGGCGAAGCATATCCCCATTTCCTTCCATAATCCCTCCGGCCCCATTTCCAATGCAGCTATTTTGCAGTTGGCGGCAGCCACTCCCAACTTCCTGATCCATGAGATCATGATCAACGACGGTTCCTTCCGCAAGTCTATTACCAACGAAGAGGTTGTCTTTGAGGACGGGTACATTTTGATTGGGGACAAGCCCGGTCTGGGCATCGATGTGAATGTGGATGCGGTTTTGGAAAGACCTTACCACCCTATTAATCTGCGTCATTACACCGGTAATCTTACCGAGATCCGTCCACAAAATGACACCATCTATTATTTCAAGGGGATCGGTGAAAACAAATGAGTATGGAATTGATTCGCAAACACCGGTTTGTCGGCATTCTTCGGCACATTCCCGGGGAATTGACTCTGAAAACGGTAAAAGCAATGTATGATGGTGGCATTCGTATTTTTGAGATCACCTTTGATCCCAGTCATCCGGAAGCGGCACAGGGGACAGGGGATACCATTCGACTGCTTCGCGATAACTTCGGCCCAGAGGTAAGTATCGGCTGCGGAACAGCTGTGGATGTGCACTACGCGAAGATCGCAGCCGAATCCGGTGCGGAATTTATTGTTTCCCCCTGTTCTGATCCTGAAGTAATTCGCTACACCAAAGATCTGGGACTTATTTCCATTCCTGGTGCATACACCCCCACGGAGATCCAGCAGGCTTACCGCTGGGGCGCGGATATCGTAAAGATATTTCCCATTCTGCCTGACGGATTGCCTTACTTAAAAAATGTCATT